>CAJPTT010000008.1 GCA_905373565.1 uncultured Treponema sp.
TTTTACGCTTTTTGACCGGACATTCCAAGCGGGGAGAAAAAATCCTGCCGTTCGCCCCTCAGCATTTCTGTGGACAAAAGCGCTGTTTGAAGCGCATGACCTTACACTGCAATGTCCGGACTGTGCAATGTCGTGGTATTATAGCGGGCAAGGAACCGAATGCCCGTATTGCGGCCATAGGCTGGGCTCCGTGATGACCATAGAGGAGAACGGCTCTATCATTTTTGCCCATGAGGTTATACCTGAAAAACCGATCCGTATCGCGCAGGAGCGGATAGGTCTTGCGAACATGCAAGATGCACGCCGAAATTTACTTTCGGTTGTCTTTCGTAACAGTGAAAACGCTCTGGAGCTTATCTTCCATAAAATCGACAACTATGAATGCACCATCGAACAGAAAGGACAACGGGAAGTAATATACGGACAATTATTGGTTCTGTATGACGATTTTACCGTCGAAATAGAAAATGATAATAAATACAGAGCATTTTCCGTACGTTTTTTAAGGGAGCCGTAATATGGAATTGCAGGATATACAGGTTCAAGATTCGTTTACCGTTACATTCAAAGTGTTGTACGGTTCAGCCATTCCACATGGAATCGGTACGCTTATCAAAAATAGGAAAGAATATATTTTTCTGGGTGTTAAACTAAATGTGTGTAATGAAGCAGACAGGGGCGATCTGGATTTTCATCTTGGAAGGGGAAATGCTTGTTTATGCGAGGTTGCCGCAGCAGATAAGACCACGAACGTTATGTCTCTTTTATGCTGCTTCTTTAACCGCCCGCTTATTACTGTCGGTTCGCTTAATATATACCTGCCTGAAAAAATACTCAATGCAAGTAAAGCGCAAGACAAAAAGAAATATATGAATGAACTTCCCCGGAAATGTTATCTTACAAAAAGATATGACAGAAAAACGGAAACATATTTTGTTGTTCAAGGTAATCCCGAACCTTTTATCTCTCACGAAGACAGAAAAGCGATAGATGCAGCCTTATCAGATCGTGAGGATATGACTGATGAGGAAGTTAAAAAACAAAAAGAGAAAGAAGTATTAAAACTGCAGCAAGAAGCTCGCCGGAATACGGCTTTTTCGATAGTAGGTACGAATATCCGTATTGATGCGGAAAAATGGCAGATCGGTTCAGGCTATTCTGTTCGTAGGCTGATAACCAAAAGGAATAAAAACCCGCAATCGAATTATACGTTGGTAAAGGGGACGCTCAGTTTTTCTTCCGAAAGAGAAGCAATTTCAAAATCCGTTCAGGAGCAATTGAACGGATTAAAGCAAAGCGGTGGCAGTTATCTGGATGCATGGGATAAATATGCCGAAGAACGCGGCGAAAGGCTCTTACGGGAATGCAGAGCTTTCGGTTTTTTTAAGATAGCACATATAGAAGTTTCAAGTACCGGTAAAGAATTTAAGATATTTTTACAAAACTTTGATAGGACAAAAATAAAGCATAGAACAACGTATGATATTGTACGGGAACTATCCGATGTATTACGGGAACCTAAACTGACATGGATGGAATATATGGCTCAAGAAGAAGAGGACAGTCATGATGCCGATCTTCCGTCTATTCTGGAATTTATGGACTATGATGAAGATTCCATAACGGTTATCGGTACTGACAAATTAAAAAAATTTGTCGGTCAATACCATAAAGAAACAGCTCCTCAATATTATGTCATTCTCTCCATAACCGGAGAAAAAATACAACTTAAACGGCAGGCGCAGGCTCGGAGTGCTATAACCCAAGGTTCCGGCGGCATCTCTCATTTGGGATTACTGCTTGAAGAAAAAGCGCTCATTCCTCAGTGCAGTCATGTAGAAAAAGGTGTTAATATTTCGCTTAAAACGTATGATAAGGTATTCAAAATGCCGCCGACCGATACCCAAAGGAATGCCATAACAATGGCATTGCAAACACCCGACATAGCCCTTATCCAGGGGCCGCCGGGGACGGGAAAAACAACGGTGATTACGGCAATTGTTGAAGAATTAAACAACAGGTTTAATAAAACAAAAAATACAAAGGGAGCAGTACTGCTTTCTTCGTTTCAGCATGCAGCGGTTGAAAATATGCTTGAACGGCTGAGAGTAAATAGCGTGCCGACTCCTAAGGCCGGTACGCAAAAAGATCGGGATACCTTTACCGAACATATTGAAAAATGGACGGAAACATTGATAGAGCGTATAAAAGCGCAAAATCCTGAGCTGAATCCTTCCATATATGAGTTGGAATTAAAAGGCTGTGTAACAACATACAAGCATAGTCCTTCGGAAACAAATAAGAGAGCTTTATTGGATACGCTTGAACAGTCGCCTGATATATCCGCAAGTTTACGGAATAAGATTAATGAAGCAAAACAGCAAGCCGATTTTACAGATGCGGGATGGAATGAAAATATACAGGCTGTTAGAGCGCTCCGTATAACCCCTCAGTCATTTGCAGATGACGGCAAAGAACGCTGTAAAGATGTCCTCAATTATTTAGAGCGGCAGCTTGATAAAGTGGATAGGGAGATATTACAGAAGTATGCAAGTGTGGCGGAAATACCTCAAACAGCTGCTTTGAACGATTTACAACGCTTAAAACGGAAGCTGTTATTGCAATGTATACCGCCGCCGAACTATGTTACATTGATGCCCGATCCGTATATTCTGGATTTATACGATGAAGCGGTTAAATGCATCGAAGAGAACAGATCAAAGAAAGATAAAAACATACGCTATCAATATGCATTTTTGGAACAATTGGAAAGTAATCCTATCGGGATACAAAATGCTATTACAGACTGCGCCTTTTCTATTGCCGCCACAGCACAACAATCAGTGGGCAGCGATATTTTAAAGTTCAAAAAAAGCATACAAGGAGGAACCCTACAGGAAGTACCGTTGTTTGATACGGTGATTATTGATGAAGCTGCCCGCGCTGCTCCGCCAGATTTATTAATTCCGATGGTATGTGCCGCACGAAGAATTATTTTAGTGGGAGATCATCGGCAATTGCCGCAGCTGATTGACGAGGAGATAGAAAAGGCCGTTATGGAAAAGGAAACGGCGAATCAGAATGGGAATGAACCGGTGAATAAAGACTACTACACCTTGAGTATGTTTGAATATATGTTCAAACGGCTCAAGGAGCTTGAAGCTCAAGACGGTATTAAAAGGACGATTACACTCGATGCTCAATACCGTATGCATCCCGTATTGGGAAAGTTTGCAAGCGCACAGTTTTATGAAGTTCACGGTGAATATTTCGATTCGCCGCGGTCGGCTTCGGACTTTTCGCATACATTACCGGGAATAGAAAACAAACCGTGTGTGTGGATTGATGTTCCATTTAATAAAGGCACAGAAGAAAGAGCCGGTACCAGTTGGAAACGGAATGCCGAAATACGGGAAATTATCAAATATATACGGCAATTTTCGGAAAACAGCGCCATGACCTTCGGCATTATCAGTTTTTATGCTGCGCAATGTACGCAAATTGTCCGCGAGCTCAAAAATGCACACATAGACACAACAAAGGTAAAAGTCGGATCGGTTGACGCTTTCCAGGGCATGGAGTTTGATGTAGTGGTTCTTTCTGCTGTCAGATGTAATAAGCATAAACGATACGGCTTTTTAACCATGACCAACCGCTTATGCGTTGCAATGACACGGCAAAAGAAAGTATTGATTGTCGTCGGGGATAGAAATTTTTTGACATCGGAAGATGCCCGCTTATCGGATAATATTCCGCAGATTGGTGCATTTTATGATCTATGCGAAAAAGAGGGCTGTGTGTTATGCGTATAGATCTTAATGAGATAAAATCTTTCTTAGTGTATGACTATGAAATTCCTTTTTCCACACGGCTTGCCAAGCAATTTTTTTGGCCGCTGTATCGGTATCAGGTTGCCGTTACCGGTTTTAATACCCATAATCTGAACGTCTTTGAGTTTGTTATGCTTCAATTCCTCAGTGCGGAAAATTATAGTATTGAAACACTCAAGAAGTTGACCGGTATGGAGGCGGATTTAATCGATTTTTTACAGCAGCGGCTGCATCATAAAGGGTTTCTGGATGAAAATTATTATGTAACCGAAAGCGGCAAAGCGCATATAGAATATTCGAATAGTACGGAGGCTGAACCGGCGTTTTTTTATGTCTATGCAGATCCGTTTACCGGCGCATTACTACCGTATATCGAACCAATAGAACACGAGCAGCAGATCTCGACGGATATTATAAATGCCGGAAAGCAGTTTATCGGGTTTACGGTAAAAACATCACTCGGCAAGGAAAGCGCAGCGAATAATAAAAAAATATGGACTTTTCAGTTTCCCGAAGGCAGAATAACAGCGCCTTCTGATCATGCCCTCAGTAATGTTATACGCAAGGTTGAAAATGAACAGCTCAAGGAGCATATCGGTTCCGGCGGGGCTTCCATCCGATTGTGCAGTTCAAATCCTGACAAAGTATATTTAGCGGTTCACTTTGTGCTACAAAACGGTAATAGCAGCAAGTGGCTTATCACGGAAGGCTTTTCCGGCGATATATCCGCTTTGTTTGCCAAAGCGCTGGAGAAACTGACAGCGGATGATCAACAAGCAATTAAGGAGTCTCGGAACCATCTGATAAAAAAGATGCTGAACATCCCTGAAAAAGAGGCAAAGACGCTTACTCCGGAACAGCAAAAAAAATTGCGGCCGTACTATATATATCCTGAAATATATAAGAAATTAAAAGAAGTAGAAAAAATAAATGCTGAACGTTTGACCTCCATAATGTCTTCGTCAAAACAGAGAGAGCGTAACGAGAGAGTACAAAAATATATTATTAATTTGTATGAGGTGCTTGAGTGGGCATTTTACCATTCAGCAAGCACTGCTGCCGGCGTTATGTCTATACTGGATGACATAAAATATCTTTCACCGGAAGAAATAAAAAACAGGGCGCTGGCTGTTGCAGAGTATTTACACTTACACATCGACGAAAACGATAAGAAATTATTTGCCGTAAAATACGGTAGTATAGCAGGCTGTTTAAAAGGACAGCCGCAGCTGATCCCCTTGCTTGTGTTACATTTATTATGTGCTGAACATACGTCAGCGGATAATTTTCATACGCTGCTAAAAAAGGAGCCGGAAATTATTACACGGTTTGCATGGTTTAAGAAAAAACGGGATCCGGCAAAACATGGTGAATCAATTGCGTTAACCGAGCAAGAAAGAAGCGATGCGTACAACATCTGCTACACAACCCTGGAAGTATTGTTTCCGGGAAGTGAACGGAAAGAACAGCAACATCCGGCGTCGACAGATGATGCAAAAATACTATCCGATACGGAATGCGCAAGGCTCAATAGATACGCCTATGCGGAAAAAGAAGCGGAAGCAAGATTAGGCTTTGCCGTACAACGCCGTTTACCCAATGCGCTGTACACCGGCATCATAAATATCGAAAAAGCTTTTGCGGATGCCGGTGAAGGCGATTGCGATATTAGTGTTTTGAATAACTTCTATAATTTGTTTGATACGCTATTCTGCTACATTAACGCAGATTTACCGGTTGCAGAACCGTTTATCACGGCTCAAACAAGTCTGGAAAAAGCTAAATGTACCGGATTTCACGTTCATACGGATGTAACGGCATTGGAAGCGGTTAATCCCGACCGGTTGGAGCATGCATTAAAAAACAAAAAGATTAGTTTACAAGCTTCGTTTTTATGCTTTTTGTTTAAGGCTCCTGACGAACTGCTCCGGCAGGTGAGCGCCGACTGTGATCAATTAGTTACAGCGATAAATGATCTCGCAGAGTTCAGAGGGCATGGCGATTTTATCAATGTGACGGAAGAAGAGAGCCGGAAGATGCAAGCGCAGATTCCGGTTTTTCGGGAACTTATGTATCGGTTTATTCATTGCATATTTTCCCGTAATCTTATTTAAAAGTGTCAACTTTCGGCTGAAATATACTATTTATTATATGGTAAAGCGATTTTCGCAAGTATGCCCTTCACGTATTGGTGCGTAAGAAGGAAAACCTTATAAGCGTGCTAGATAAAGGAGTTTCTATATGAACGATTATGAAAAGATCGAAGAAAACGGTGTGAACATACCGAGCGGAAAAAAGACTATGGTACAAAAGCTGTTTCCGCATTTAATTGATTCGATAGAAAAGAAAAAGCAAATTCAACAAGAATTGGCAGATTTCAAAGACGCAAAACAGAAAGAGATGGAAGCCTTTTTTGACAAGCTGCTTGCACAGTATCGGGAAGCCGTCGAAAAAGAATCCGAAGAACTGAAACGGCTGTATAATGAAAAATTAGAAACGATAAGCAAAAATGAAGAAGCATACCGGCTGTTATATAATGAACGTACTGCTGAACTGGAAAAGAAACTGAGCGGCGAATATGAAAAATTAGAGGCTGCAAAAGATGAGCTATTACTCGCACAAAAAGATTGCAGCGATTGGCGCCAAAGGCTTGATCAAGAGCAAACGGAACTTTCCTATGCGAAAGAGCGGCTGCAGCAGCGGGAAGCATTGCTGAATGATCGTGAAAATAAAATTGATAAAACGATAGACGAGGCAATTGCAGCAGAACGCGAACGGCTTACCGCATACGAAAATGAGCTCAAGCAACGCGACGCTGAACTCGACGTAACCGTTTTGCAAAAAACGAATGCTGAAAGGGTGCGGCTTGAAGGCTATGATGCTGAGCTGCAGCAGCGTGAGCGTAGCATAAACGCAACCGTGCAAGCGGAAACGGAATTAGAGCGCACCCGCTTAGCTCAAGACCGCAATGCACTTAACAAAAGGGAAGCCGATATAAACGCTGCTGTGTTACGTGCAACAAACGCTGAAAAAACACGGCTTGAAGCCTATGCGACTGACTTGCAGCAACGTGAGGTGAATATAAACGCAACGGTACATGCGGAAACGGAACGGGAACGCACTCGATTACAAAACCGCCAAACGGAACTTGATAAACGAGAAGACCGCTTAAATCAGACCATAGAAGAAGAGGTAACAAAGCGTCTTGAAGTACGAAAGGCTGCGTTAGATGTGCTATTGGAAGATGCGAAAAAAACGGTTATTGATTTTACGGAACGCTTAAAAAGCTATCATAAGTTTGAGCAGTTATATCGTGAACTTTCCGAAAAACTCGGCAGCGATCCCTTGGTCTTAAACAAAGAAATTGAAGAATTACGCACAGAGCTGATGCAGACACGCGAAGAGTTACTGAATCGTCCTTCAAAGAATTTGGAAGAAAAGTATCATACGCTGAAAGAAAAAATTTCAAATATTGAGGAAAGAGAGGCTGCTTTAGCTGACCGTGAAGACGAGTATCACACCGCATTTAACGAGAATGCCGATTTAAAAGAAAAGAATGCTGCGCTGGAAACCGACTGCAATTTTTATAAAACAGAATATGAACGGCTTTCGGAAAGCTATAAAACGCCTAAGAACAGAGAAGAGCGGATCGCCTCTATAGAAATGCCGCTTGAAGCATTTGCCCGTAAAAAACTGTCCGAAGAATATAAAACCAAGGAAGCAAAAAATGAACTGACATGGCTCCGGAATATTACCGAGAAAACCAAAAATTTCGGTTTGGTATTTCCGGAACGGATTTTATATGCGTTCCATACAGCGCTTAAATGTGCTGAAATATCCCCGCTGACTGTTTTAGCCGGTGTAAGCGGTACCGGCAAGTCGGAATTGCCCCGTCTTTATGCACATTTCGGCGGTTTGAACTTTTTAACCCTGCCTGTTCAGCCTAACTGGGACAGCCAAGAAGCGATGCTCGGTTTCTTTAATTCGATTGATAACCGGTTCGATGCACAGGATGTACTGCGGCTCTTGGTGCAAACACAAAAAGATGAAACCCTACAAAAGGCGATGACCCTTATTTTGCTTGATGAAATGAACCTCGCCAATGTAGAGCTCTATTTTTCCGATTTTTTAAGTAAGCTGGAAAGCCGCCGCGGTTTATCGGATGATAACGTACCTTCAATCGGGGTAAAAATAGGCTCCGGTCTTGAGGATTATTCGGTTGCACTCGGCAGAAATGTACTGTGGGCAGGTACTATGAATCAGGACGAAACAACAAAGACCCTATCCGATAAGGTACTTGATCGCGGAATTATTATTAACTTTCCTTCGCCCAAAAAACTGAAAAGCAGAGCAACGCATGAACTTGCCGCACCGGCAGATTTACTGCCTCGTTCGGTATGGAAGGGCTGGGTAAAGAAAGAGGCTCTCTTTGTTCCCGATGAAAAAGAACATGCCGAAATAGTGCGTAAGTATAAAACGATCGTAGAAAATATAAACGAAGAACTCGGTAAAACCGGACGGGCATTAGGGCATCGGGTTTGGCAATCGATCGAAACCTACATGGCAAATTATCCGACCGTCATGGCTCAGACGGATGAGGCAAAGACACGGAAAGAACTCGATAAAGCCTTTCAGGATCAGCTGGTACAGAAAATCATGCCTAAGCTGCGGGGTATTGAAACGCGGGGTGCGCAAGGTGATTGTTTGCGGCGGATTCAGGAAAAGATAAGCGACTATCAGCTTGATGAAGATTTTAAAAATGCCTTGGAGCTCGGTTACGGTCAGTTCATGTGGTGCACATCAAATTATATCTACAAAGATGAGAGCAATGCCGTAACGGAAACTGCTGAAACAGCCGTTGCACCGGAACTGAAAGATAGTCTTGCAACCTCTATGCAGAACGCCGCGCAAGATTAAACCTTCGCAGGAATAAGCGGTACGGGATAAGGCGGACTAACGGATGAATACACCGATAAAGACGATCGAAGCATTTTACAAAGCAGTTAAAGACGGTGATGCTCATGCGAAGTTCGTGCTTGAATTGCAAAACCGATATAACGGGCTTTTTGATTTTGATCCCGTCAGCTTTGAAAATGTTCCTTCAACGCTTGACGATATGCTCTTAAAATATCTTGCAGGGGCAAACGGAGGTGACAGGCTTTACCGGATATTCTTATATGCTAAAGATTCGCTGAAGTTTTTGATGCACGAGCTGCATACCAAGATTCTTCGTGAGCATATTCTTATGCCGGTACAGCAGGTACGGGAAACTGATGGAAAAACAATCCGTTGGCTGAGCAAAAAACCAGGCAGAAATATTAAAGAGAAACTATCGGGCAGTTATAAGCTGCTTGCTGTTCGGCGTTTGCAAAGTTGTGATACCGCAGAGAACCGTCTGTTAAAAGCGCTTGCGATAAAATTGAACGAGTTACTTTTTTTACGGGAAACTTGTGTACCGATATCGCAAGATGACTTAGATGAAACGCTGTTTTTATCAAGATGGCTTAGAAGTGAAGATACCGATTATATCGGCGAATGGAAAAACACACCTCCGAATAACACTTTGCTTTCTGACAAACGGTATAAAAAGCTCTGGATTGCATGGAATGCGCTGCAGCATTTGGATGAAGACATCGCAGAAGATTTTCTCCGCTTTGACTATATCCGTATGTCGATGAGCCTCGTGCATTTTATCAGTAGACTCTATGCATTGGATGCGTGCCGTTTTATTCAGCAGCCGGTACGGAGCAGCGGATACTTTAGCTTTCATTTTGCTTTGCAAAAAGTGATCGGTAGATACGGTGCCGATACGGTCAGGATTATATTTCCCCGTGAACAATCGGACACTGTTTCCGATTGTAGTACAGAAATTCTATGGAATACAAAGAAAGGATATTTAAAGAAGCCGTTTCTTGCCCATATGGATTCGATGCAGTCTATAGAAGCCCACTCGGAAAAGTTATTCCAATATTATAAGATAACGGAACGTACACGGAGAAACATATACAATCCTTTTATCAAAACGGAAAATCCGAAGAGTGCCGATATTTGTACCATAAATTTTTCCGGAATAAAACCGCTTGCTGCACATACCTCCGATACCGGATGTTATCAGCAGATACATATCCCTTTTTATTTATTACAGCAATTTTGGTCGCAGGCGGAACACAAGCATTCTGTATCAATACCATGCGGCTTTGCTTCGTCGATTCTCTTACATGACGGCAGGGATACAATTAAAACCTTCTCTGTTCATAATATTCTCCATATTGAAAATAATGATAAGAGCGATGAATCGCTTGTAAAAGAAGCTGCGGGTGTTTTTGTAAAAGCATTAGCAGCATATTTACCGTGCGAAACATGTATATATCTTATCTCTGATTCTATCGATGAATTTTCATCGGAAATAATCCGTATGAATATGAATCTTTACTTTCATGCCGCTCAAAACATTCCCCGCAGTATTGCGCAGCTTTTTACCGTATTAGATACAATACAAGAACGTACTATAAACGCAGGTGATTATATACTGATTATTGATCGGGCTGACCATGAAACCGTCTATACGCCGATTCAAGCAGCACTCGATAGGACAGGGCAGCTTATCAATGTTGTACCGGAAACAAACGGAATTATTTGGGAACGGCATCCGCCGGTTACAAAAGTTCACGAACAGTATACTGCAACGGCAGATGAAATAGCCGAATGCCTGCATGCAGCGCAATCCCTGTTTTGCAGCGAGGATGTAACGGATGCATCGCATCTTGTTGAGTCGGAAAATGCAGCTTTTGTCTCTCCGGCAGATGTCTATCAATGCGGTATAAAGACCGAGAAAACAAAACTACCTCAGGAGTTGAACAAGCATACCTATGCACTTAAAATTGAAATAAATAACAATGCAACTCTTTGCAGCGGCGGAATACAATTTGCAACGTTTCAAGCCAGACTGGATGAATGCCATTGTCCTATTCCGTTATGGAAGGATCACTTACCTAATTTAACTTTAAAGAGCATCGATGATACCATCAATCTGGTTGACGAAAAAACAGATGCCGTGATTCCTAAGCGCGGTACAAGTGTTCAAATACCCGTTAAAACACAGTTTGAAATTCCTGCAGGTTCCTCATTTTGCGAATTTGAGCTTATACGGGGCGACGGCAACCAAAAAGAACAGTTTTTTGCATATCTTTCAAATAATCGTTTCCCGTTGGATCATTCGGTAAGATGCCGCCTTAATCTTCAATATACTTATGGCGCCGATAATCCGTATGCACTCTTCTTTATCCCTACTGCAGAAACCGACCGTGTTCAATTAGGTTCCGTTAAGGCCGAATGGAAAAAGGAAAGACAGCCGCTTGATTTATCGTCACTCCCTATACCGGAATATATTAAAATATATACGATAAAAGACTTTATCTGTTTTACTGGTAAAGATGGTAAAGTTCATAATTTATTTGAGTGGTTACGCAGCGATTTTAAGAAGATTGAAAATATTAAGCAGTACGGATGGTGGCACGATACAATTTGTAGAGAAACTCGAGACGGTAATATAAAATTTTTTAATAAAAACGCGAATGTTACTGATAACCCTATGTTGTATCCTCTTATAGATACCCCTTCTATAGATGTCATTTGCTATAAAGAAAAGTTTATTAATGACTTTCATTTTAGACAGGCACATAAGAGAAGCCGGATAAGTTGTTATCTAATTCAGAATGAGAAAGGTAACTACGTTGCACAGGATATAACGATAAACAATGAAGAACCGAATAAATGTTTCTTGCGTAAAAGCATACGGTTTCCGCTCTTTACTGTTTGCAGAGATGGCTTTAGCTTTTTAACCTTAGGGGATAAATTTCAAGCTGGTATCCGACGGATTATTCAATCTGCTGAGGAGATTATAGAAACTGAGTCGATGCCTCGGGCGATGAAAGACGAAATGAGGCTTTTTTTAAGCGTATTGCATAAAGATACTCCTGAATCAAATATCAACTTTTTGGAAGAATGCGTAAAAGATTCAGCTTTACTGACTCAAAACGACTATTGGCGGAATGTTGCATTTGTATTGGGTGATTGCAGTTGTTCGTGGCAGAAACAGTTCCTTGAAGATATTCTGCAACGTATTACCGATCAAGATACTGACGATATTTGTTTACAAATTCTTGCCATTGCATGTTGGCGTACTCGAGATTTTGTATTTCAACTCAGTACAAAGCACCTACAATCGATTTTGGTCTCTCTTGATAAAAACCTTAAAAATAGCATAGAGAAGATTAAAAATATTCAAATGTGCAATAGAGATAAACTATCGCTTTTTCAGGAGAAACGCACTCTGTCGCATTATTTTGAATTGATTTTAGCCTTATTACGATTACGTAAGAAACCTCAATATCGGGAATTATTATCACCTCTTTCACCGCAAGTGGAGAAAATAATAAAACATTTACATACGCTTAAGCAACAAAAACTTGCAGTAAGATCCCGAATAGAATTTGATATATCGGATAGTAAGATCGATAAAGAAGATTTAACGCTTATAATTGAAATGTATGTACTGGGTGATGAAAAAACAAAGGCAATTAAGATAATAGGCATAACCGAAGCCGATGAATAAAAAAGGACTATATGAAAGGAGAATACTGATATGGATAAATATATTATTTGCACCGTTGGGACATCAATTGCAAATGACTGTCCTGAACAAAAGGTTTTATTTAAGTCGCAAGCAGGATGGAACGCTGATGGAACGGTGATTAAACAGCAATTAGCGGAGAGTATAAAGAGGCGTTCACCTGATTTAAAACCGGGCAGCCGAAATTTTCGTGCATTATGTGCGGAATTGAATACCCTTGACCGCCTAGGACTAACATCGCGTGATAGGATCTTATTAGTTGCGAGTGATAACCTATTAGGTAATGTGTGCTCTGCAGAAATAAAATCGATTATCGCAAATGCGTATGTCATCGCTGATGCCAATATTGAAATATCCAGAATAGAGGACTTACAAATTGCTGACATTAAAAAGCTGAGAACTCATGGACTGAAAAATCTTATTTCAAAAGTTTTGCTCAAACTGGAAGATGAAAACATCAAATATCGGTATGAGATCATTTTTAATCCTGTCGGGGGATATAAATTTATGCTGCCTTTTATTGCAATCCTCGCGATGCTCTATGGAAAAAAATCCATCTATCTTTTTGAATACTCTGAAGAACTCTTGCAACTGCCGGCGTTACCGTTTAGTTTTGATACGGCGGTATTCAACAGGGTGCGTCCTGCAGTCGCATTAATAGACAAAGAAGTTGCGGTTCCTGAAGAAAACTTTCTCAACGCGATTATTGGGTATACTCCATCTGAGCATGACATGTTTATGTCTTTTACCGAGCCCTATGAGGATAAGGTAACGCTTTCACCGTTAGCATATTGTTTTATGAAAATTGATGAGAGCAAAACAACTGCAATGATCAGTCCAAAAGCTCAAAAACAGCTTGCAAACTTAGAGGGAACTGCTTCGGGACAAGCGGTTAAACGGATTATAAAAAATGCAGAGAATCCAACGTGGCGAAATACCTATCTCCATAGTTGGAAAACCTCAACGGATTTGAACGTGCTAAGATGCGGTTCCGGGGAGCGGATTGCCTGCACGATAAAAAAAGGAGTACTCTATATTGTAGAAATTTTTTCAGACCATGATGAGTATGAACGAAGGATGCCTTTGCTTTCAGAAGAGCAGGTTAAGCCTGAGACTTTTACACCTTGTGATTTTACCTCTGAATATTTAGGTACGGATGATACGGATATTAAAGGAGTATGCGAAGAACGCAATAGATTACAAATCAGTATAAAAGAGCTGCAAAATGTTATTACCGATTTGCAAACGGAAAATAAAAACAGTGTAGCAGAGATTGAATTGCAAAATGAAGAACTCCTGTCTCTACAGGAAAAACTCAAAGAGCAAGGCGGCGCTATTGACGTATTAAAAGAAACAAATGCAGAATTGCAATCTGCATTGAGTTCATTGCAACTCATAATAACTGATTTACAGGAAAAACGAAAAAAGCAAGAAAGCTTTATGTACCGGCTTACACATTTATTTGTGCGGCAAGGCTAGTTCCCCTGCATTCTGTACCGCAACAAAGGAGCGAAAGCTGATTGTAATCCCCCCAATGCGTTGCGCGGATGTTGCTTGATATACAAAACTGCGGTACCATTAGGGAATGAGCAGGAATATAAGCATGAACAAAAGATTTTTTTATTGGTTTATTATCAGCATTGCTGTTGCGGCACAGTTAGCTGCGGCAGAGACGGTGCGTTTTCAGGAGCAGACTTACAGTGGGTCTGTAACGTATAACGAAAAGGCTCAGCCGGGAGATGCAGTATTCGTACGTCTTTCGCTGAAGTTTGCCGATGCTGTGCGCAAGGAAACTTTGAAAAATCCTACTGCTGTTTTGCAGCTCTTTAAGGGAAAAGAGCGAGCTGCTACCGCGCAATTTTTCTTTACACATCCTAAAAATCGCAGTGCGGAAACGGCTGATATGCTTGCGGGTATTCCGCTTTCGACATGGCTTTCCGGTGAGGAGACGTATTCACTTAAAGTGATTATTTCAACAGGGAATACACAGAAAAAAGAAATAACACTGCCCTTCAGTATTCAGAAAAAACAATTTGTTTCCGAGCGTATTCTGCTTGATGCAAGAAATACGGGGATTAGAAAAGATACGAGTCCGGAACGCCGTGCACAAATTGAAAAACTTAATGCAATTCTTGCAACGGTTACGCCGCAGGATGTGTATACATTGAAGCCGTTTACAATTCCGGTAGATTCAAAACGTATAACGTCCGGTTTCGGCGACCGGCGCGTCTTTGTATACACCGACAAAAAAACAAGTACGTCGATGCATTACGGAATAGATTATGGAGTGCCGACAGGAACGCCTGTTCACTCTTGTGCCGAGGGAAAGGTTGTGCTGGCGGAAAACCGTATTTCTACCGGCTGGAGTGTGGTGATAGAACATTTGCCGGGGCTTTATAGCCTCTATTACCATCTGGATTCGCTCGGTGTACACGAAGGTCAATACGTCAAACAGGGGGAGCGGCTCGGGCTTTCCGGTGCAACGGGGCTTGCAACCGGACCGCATCTACACTGGGAGATACGTTTAAATATGGAAGCGGTAAATCCCGAATTTTTTTTGAAAGAGTTTAGTTTTTAAACATAATCAGCTTATTTATATAAAGCGCATCGGAAAATAATCAACAACCGCACCGTAAGGCGCTTTTCTTTTCATATCTTCTCAAGCTCATTTAGGACATCTTCAATATAGGTGAAGTATGTTTTTAAAATTGTCTCTTTAAGCTGTTTAAGGACAGCTTTTTCGGTATTTATTGTGTCTGCTGTCGGCATGAAAAAATGATATACGTCGATATTCAACGCGCTTGAAATTTGTGCCAGCGTTTTTTCACTCGGCCAAAAGCGCATTAATTCAATACTTTTTACCGTATCCTCCGACACGTCCGCTCTTTCTGCAAGTTCAAATTGTGTCAGTTTATGGCTTTTTCTCATTCTTTTGAGATTGCCGCTCAGTCGTATTTGAATGTCTTTTGCTTTCATACAATATTCTTCTATGAATGCCTCTTTCTGTGAATTGAGTGGTAATCTCCTTTTTCTATAAAGTGTATTGTTAATACATAAAAAGTGTAGTATCATTACCTAAAATAAATATTAGGGCTAATTATGGAAATACAATCACGAAAAATGGATGCTAATACATCACAACGGATAACAGCGCTTAGATTTTTACTGATAATTTTTGTTGTTTTTATGCATAATAATTTTACGGTTGAATCAATTGCCGAAGGTGTCGCAAAGGGAGGATCAGCGGTGCTTTTTAATCAAGGTATCTTCGGTAGATGGCTACAGCTTTTTATCTCGGCTGGTATTGCACGTGGGGCAGTGCCGCTATTTATGCTTTTTGCAGCTTATTTGCAGGAGATAAAGAATGATCCGTATCCTATCCTGTTAAAGAAAAAAACAAAATCCTTATTTATTCCATTTATCTTGTGGTCGGTATTTTATATAGTAAGTTTGAATGGACTCAAGCTTTTGCTGATACATTTTTTTCCGTCCTTTGTGCAGCACCCCGACCAGACATTCTTGAACTGGTCAGCACAAGATTGGTTTTATAGTGTTTTTGGATATGCAGACTGTTTTGATTGTGAAATTAATCAACCAATGATGGTATTCCAATTTTGGTTTCTTCGCGACTTGATAGTTTTAATTATTATTTCACCGGTTTTAAGATTTGCTATCCGAAAATATCCTATTGCTTTTTTGTGTACAATTTTCTTTGTTCATATAATGTCACTGAGCGTATATTTTGTAGAGACACAAGCCTTATTTTACTATTCACTCGGTTTATATTGGGGAATCTATGACATTCCTCTGTTTGAAAAAATCGATAAAATTAGCTGGGTGGAAAGTGTTCTCATATTTTTATTCAGCTTTTTCCTTACGTGGAAGTTTTTTTTCTATAACTCAACTGTGTATTGGCTTATGGTTTTTGCCGCTTGCCAGATTTTATTGAAACTATCCAGTATGATTGTTGCATATGAAAAAGTTTTTAAAACGGCTTCTTATTTTGCAAGCTTTTCTTTCTTTTTATTTGCCGTTCATGCACCAATATTACAGTCTGCAATTCAGCGGATTTGGCTGTTTTTTTTCCCGATGAAAAATCAATTTTTCTGCATATTCGAATATTTCGGCGTCAATATTCTAACTATTTTAATTGGGACTGGGGCAGGAATTCTATTATGGAAACTATGCCCGCGATTCTTCGGTTTAATTACCGGCGGGAGATCGAAAGTTTCTAGCTGACAGTGAGTAGGAAAGTAGACAGTATTGGAAAAATCGAAAAACGATGCCATTATACGCTACCTTTAAATATTGATGAAAAAGGAATTGTTACGATTAATTTGTTTGATTTTCTAATGGGATGCAAGCTTTAAATATTACTTATTCCCTTTTGACCGATTATGTGTTTTGCGGAGCATTTGGCAATTGGAGCTATTGGTTGCGCCGCCTTTGCTCCGAAAAAAAATTAAGGAGCTTGCAAAAAAACAAAATAATGAGTATATTTCTATTAGAAATTATTCATAGACTTTGAAAAATTCGTAATAGGAATAAGAAAAATGGCTTTTAAGCGGAATGTGTATCTAGATCGTCTCAAAGCAAGAGAGAAAAATGGGCTTATAAAAATCATCACAGGAAGCCGCCGTGCCGGAAAATCCTATTTACTGAACGAGATTTTTTATTCGTATCTTAGAGATAAAGGAATACGAGAAAATCAGATTCTAAAATTTGCCTTTGATTCGGATGAATATCTTGATTTCCTCGATTCATATTTTCCGGAAGAATCGTCACG
>CAJPTT010000009.1 GCA_905373565.1 uncultured Treponema sp.
TTATAGATGGTATGATACAAGGACTTTATGGGTCTGTCAATATTTCTTTTGCCAGATTCCTTTCCCTGATTTTTTGGAAATAGCGGGGTATCTATTGCGTCGTACCGCCTCGTATGACATCACCTATGTTTGACAAAAGGATACTGCTATGTTACCATAAAACTATCACATCCCCGTGGATATATGAGGAGACTTTTATGAAAAAACTGATGTATCCGGTGCTGCTTATCGCTCTTGCGGTTCTGTTCGGATGCCAAGGAAAGGACAACAACGCAGGCAGCCATGAACGTGCGGTAACCCTTAAAATGGGATTCCAAGCCGGAACCGCGTCAAATGAATATGCCGCAGCCGAATTGTTTGCAAAACGTGCCAATGAATTGTCAGACGGCAGCGTTACCGTACAAATTTTTTCCGGCGGACAGCTTGGCGATGACCGTTCTATGATGGAACAAACCGCCCAAGGTGCACTTGACGTAGTATTTGCCGAAACGGGACGCTTCGGTTTATGGATTCCCGAAATGGAGATTTTCGGCTATCCGTTCGCGTTTAACAGTTTTGATCACCTGCTCAAAACAATGGAAACGCCGTATGGCAAAGAACTTCAAGCAAAATTGATTGAAAAGGGCTGGCGTATTTTAGCTGACGGATATAACGGTACCCGCCAAACAACATGCAACCGTCCCATCAATAGTATTGAAGATATGCAAGGATTAAAACTTCGCGTACCGAATGCCGCTGCAAACCTCAATTTTGCAAAATATTCGGGTGCATCTCCTACACCGATGGCCTTTGCGGAAGTGTATCTTGCCCTCAAGACAAACGCAGTTGACGGGCAGGAAAATCCGCTTTCAACAATTAACGCTCAGAAGTTTTACGAAGTTCAGAAATATTGCGCACTTACCGCTCATATTTTAAATGATAACAATTATGTTATCAGCGAAATAACGTGGAAAAAACTCAGTGATAAACAAAAAAATGCAGTGCAAACTGCGGCAAAAGAAGCTGCTGATATGCAGACTCAGAAATTTACGGCTGATGAAACCTCTTTGCTCGAATCTTTTAAACAGAACGGCATGACGATAACAAATCCCGACCGCATTCCGTTTAGAGTTGCAATGAAGCCGATGTATGATGCCTATATTGAAAAATACGGCGATGTCGCAATAAAAGCGATTGAAGCGGTTAATCATCGTTAATGAGACTTTATTAATTAAAGCGTATGAAAAAATTGATACGGATTGAAGAAATATGCTCTATTGCACTGTTTCTGATTATTTTGATGATCCTTTTTTGGCAAATTTTTTCCCGAAAGGTGTTAAATGCGCCGGCTTCGTGGTCGGAAGAGCTGTCCCGCCTGCTTTTTGTATATATGGGAATACTCGGATGCCACCTGGCGCAGCATTATGAAACGCATATCCGCATTGATTTTATCCTTTCGCATTTTCCAAAGCCGGTACAAGCCTCGCTTGATGTCATCTTTAAGTTGCTGATGTCCGCCGTATTCATTTTGATTGCCTATAACGGTATACGGCTGTGCCGGTCGGCGGGAGTGCGGGATCATCTGGTAACCCTCGGGCTGCCGGTAACGGTACTCAATTTCGGGCTGGTCTTTCTTGGCGTCATTATTGCAGCCGAAATGCTGATACAGCTGGCAACGGCTATGTTCTGTAAAAAAGGAGAAGCCGCGCAATGATGCTGTTGACCTTTGCCGTTTGGATATTGTTGATTTTTATCGGTGTCCATATCGGGTATTCATTGATGCTTGCCTCGCTTTTCTTCTTTATTATCAGTGGACAAACTTCACTATTTTTCTTTGCTTGTAAAGAAATGCTGGGCAGTATTAATAATTTTACCCTGCTTGCGGTTCCGTTTTTTGTGTTAGCCGGTAATATTATGAACGGCGGCGGTGTTACGGAGCGTATTTTCCGCTTTGCCCGCGCTATGGTAGGGCACCGCAAAGGCGGACTGGCACATGTGAACGTGCTTGCATCGTTGGTGTTTTCAGGTATGTCCGGGTCGGCGCTTGCCGATGCCGGCGGTTTAGGACAGCTGGAAATAAAGTCGATGCGGGATGCAGGGTACGACTCCGCTTTTTCGGGCGGCATTACTGCGGCTTCCTGTATCTTGGGACCGCTTGTTCCTCCCAGTACATCGATGATTATTTACGCAGTCAGCTCCGATCAATCCGTTGAAAAAATGTTCTTGGCAGGATTCCTGCCGGGGCTTCTCATAGCCGGAACGCTCATGATTATGTGCTCGATTATGTCGCACCGCCGTAATTACCCTGCCGATCCTAAAGCCTCGGTAAAAGAAAAATGGGAATCGTTTAAAGGCGCAGCGCTCGCACTCTTAACTCCTATATTGATTTTAACCGGTATCTTTACCGGAATCTTTACGCCGACTGAAGCAGCTGTTATCGCTGTCTTTTATACGACATTCCTCGGCTTTTTTGTCTATAAAGAACTAACCCTCAAAAAGTTTTTTGACATTGTGCTCGACAGCGTAAAAACAACGGGTACGATTGTCATGATGATTTTAGGAGTCGGGTTATTCGGCTGGATTATCGCTCGCGAACAAATGCCGCTGCATGTAGCGCAAGCATTTATGCAGTTCGTGCATAATCCGCTCATGCTCATGCTGATGATAAATATCCTGCTGTTGTTCTTGGGGATGTTTATTGATGCACTGCCGCTGCTGATTATCCTTGTGCCGATTCTGTTGCCCACCGTTATCGCAGCCGGTATTGATCCTATACACTTCGGCATCGTCGTTATCTTCAACCTGATGATCGGAATACTTACACCACCGATGGGCACCGCACTGTTTGTGGTTGCACGTGTCGGAAATATTCCGTTTAATACGCTGGTAAAAGGAACAGTGCCGTTTTTAATCCCGTTACTGATTTCGCTTGTGCTGCTTTCTGCATTTCCGCAAATCTGCCTTTTTATTCCGGGATTATTTTCTTAAAAAATTTACAAGGTACCGCTTACCGCAGTTGGTTGCAATGCGCCGAATAGCATCGCTTGCTTGTTAAAGTGTACATATTTACATCCTCTATGCTATAATCCCCCCATGCTGAAAACTATGCTCAATATTGCACACAGGGGATTCCGCAGCCGCTACCCTGAAAACACCATGCTCGCCTTTCGGAAAGCGGTAGAAGCCGGCTGCGACGGCATCGAGTTTGATGTACATCTTTCAAAAGACGGAGAAGCGGTCATTATTCACGATGAAACGGTTGACCGTACGACTGACGGTACGGGTTTGGTCGGAGAGAAAACATTCCCTGAGTTAAAAGCGTTGAACGCCGCAAAGCCACATTCCGAAACAATAGCTTTTGCCCCGCTCCCTTCATTGCGGGAATACTTTGAATATATTGCAACACAACCGAATATCATTTCGAACATCGAATTAAAAACAGGTGTTTTTGTCTATGAAGGAATTGAAGAAGTCGTATATCAGCTGATGAAGGAATATGAACTGATCGAACGCTGTATTGTGTCTTCCTTTAACCACGAAAGTGTATTGCGGATGAAGAAAATCGATTCGGCGGTAACGTGCGGATTATTGGTAGACAGCTGGCAAATCCATCCTGAAACGTATGTGCGGAATCTCGGTATCGAGTGTTATCATCCGTCGGCATATTGTGTAACCCCTAAACTGGTTGATGCTTTGCACAGCGCCGGTATCCGAATTAATCCGTGGTTCGGCAGCATTCAAAGCGATTACCGGCAGCTGATTGAAATGGGGGTAGACAGTCTTATTACCGACTATCCCGATCGGATTGCCGCGTTGCTGAAAGATCTTCGGTCGGCGGAGGCGGATTAATCCAATACCAGTATTGCCGATTTATTCTGATAAAAACGACAAATTTTATGCCAACCCGTACTGCCAAATATGCGATTTGTACAGTTTGAATAAGCGAAGTATAATTCGGAAGCAAAAAGAATAATACGAATGAAAGAGGAATGATAATATCCGGTAGGGTCTCTCGACTATCAAGGTTTGTTGCTGCTAAAAGCGATGCGAGAAAAAATACATTATAGAAACTTACTATGCCTGTAATATACACCATATTATTATTCCCAAAGAGAGAGGCCGCGGTATAGGTAATTACCAACGATAGTATAAAATGTGCAATTAAACGAAATGAAATTGTATTTGCACGGATGAGAGCTTGAATAGCAGAAAACGCTACCCCTATCATACTTACGATAATAAGAATGTCCGCGACCGCTATATTGAAGATAAGAATCGTATGTGCTAGAGTTTGAAGCAGCGGTATTGACATAAGCCATGATGTTAATCCGATAAGGATGATGCCTTCACTGGTACTCAATTTTCCAAAGCACATTACCCGCCGCTTATAGCGCTCCCAAAAACTCCCGATTTGCCCTGCATATAAATTGAAAAAGCCTATAGTGATAATGGCCGGTTTCGTTACCTTGAAAGAAATCATCAAAATGCCCATTAAAAGGCCGGTCACAAAACAGTCCAAAAAATGATCAAAGTATTCGCCGAGCGGAGAACCGGTGCCTGTTTTTCGCGCTTGTTTTCCATCGGAACAATCACCGATAATGTATAAAAAGGCAAAGATCGGAATAGTCCACCAAAAATCGTACCGACCAACCCGATAACCGTAAGCCGCAATACCGAACGCAATAACAACAAAGCTAAAAGCAATAAGCGTAATGAGATTTGCCGGCAAACGGTAGGGTAATACTTTTACCAGAGGGTCTACAAAGTACTTATATAATACCGGTGTTAGTAAAGATTGATCATCTGCGCTGTATGAATATTCAGACATTAAAAACTCCGCATGAGACGGCTTCTTCGCGCATAGTCCAACCCTCCGGATGGGATAAATCGGCCGTATACGGGAGAAAATCATCTTACAGGGCAAACGCTCAAAAGATATTCGACACGGATGCCCTGTGTCTCCTTATGCTCTTGTATAATTTTTTATTTCGGTTCTGATACGGTTGGCAAGTTCTGCACGGGGAACGCGTACCTGTTCCATAGAATCACGGAAACGCAAGGTAACGGTTCCGTCCTCTTTGCTGTCATAATCGACGGTAACACAGAACGGCGTTCCCGCTTCGTCCTGACGGCGATATCGTTTTCCAATCGCACCGGATTGGTCGTAGTCGGTACGGAATTCTTCGCGTAATTCCGCTTGAATATCCTGCGCAAGCTCCGCAAGTCCGTCTTTCTTCATCAAAGGCAGTACCGCTACGGTAATCGGTGCAATAACCGGATGGAAATGCAGCACGGTGCGCCAGTCGTCATCATTGCCTTTGTCGGCAACTTTTTGCTCCTCGTATGCATCGCAGAGGAACATCAAAAGATTACGGGTTAAACCGGCGGAGGTTTCGATGATGTACGGAATATACCGCTCGTTGCCGTTATCCTGATCGATATACTGCATATCTTTGCCGGAATATTCGGTATGGCGGGTCAAGTCAAAATTGGTGCGGTTGTGTACGCCTTCAAGCTCTTTAAAGCCCATCGGGAATTCATATTCGATATCGTAAGCATCTTTTGCATAGTGAGCAAGTTCATCCGGGCCATGCTGATGCCAGCGTAGCTTATCCATGCGAACCCCGTGCTTTTTGTAGAATGCCCACCGCTGTTCACGCCAGTAGTTGAACCATTCGTCATCGGTGCCGGGCTTTACAAAAAACTGCATCTCCATCTGCTCAAATTCGCAGGTGCGGAATATAAAGTTTTTCGTTACGATCTCGTTTCGGAAAGCCTTACCGATTTGCGCAATACCGAAGGGGATTTTCATACGGTTCGACTGCGCAACGTTCTTATAGTTCACATAGATACCCTGTGCGGTTTCGGGACGTAAATAAATGAGGCTACTGTTATCGTCCGTCGGCCCGATATGGGTTTTAAACATCAGATTGAATTTCCGTACGTCGGTGAGTTCTCCGCCGCAGTCGGGACATTCTTTTTTTGCCAACTTATTCTGATCAATTTGGTCGGCACGGAAGCGTGCTTTACATTTTTTACAGTCAACCAGCGGGTCGGTAAAGTTTTCCACATGACCGGAAGCCTCCCATACACGTGGGTGCATCAAAATGGCTGCATCGATACCGACAATTGAGTTGTGCAGCTGGGTCATTTCCTTCCACCATGCGCGGGCGATGTTGTTTTTTAATTCAATCCCGAGCGGACCGTAATCCCATGCCCCGTTCTGCCCTCCGTAAATTTCAGACGACTGAAACACAAAACCGCGCCTCTTGCACAGGCTGACAATTTTTTCCATTGAAATTGCGTGATCTTCCATACTGTAAACTCCTCTTTTAGTTATGCAAAGTGTCGCTGACTGCTATGCAAAGCGTTCCTTGATTGTTTTTTCGATACGGGCGATAGAGCGGTCTATACCTAAAATTTGTATCGACCCAACCAGCGGCGGACTTACACGGCTGCCGGTAATTGCCATACGCATCGGCATCATAAAGTCGCCCAATTTAACGCCCATTGCCTCTGCTTCTGCACGGAACACTTCGCTTGCCGCGTGTTCGTCAAGGGATGCAATTGAGGGCAGCACGGCCTTTGCTTTTTCGAGTACCGCCTTCGTTTTTTCCGCATCCAGTTTTTTGGGGATAATCTCTTCTGCAGGCGGCACAGTCGGCTCTTCAAATAGGAACCGCACCATCTGCGGGGCTTCCGTCAAAAAGTGGAGCCGTTCTTTAATAAGCGGCATCACCTTCATCAACATTGACTTTTGCTCATCAGTTGGTTTGAGCAGAGTCTGGTCGGCAAAGCGTAAACCCGCTGACTCTCGGGCTTTTTGCTCCTGCTCGCCGAAGATACCGGAGTTTGCAATAAACGGCCATGTCAACTCAAAGAGTTCTTCATCGGTTTTAAGCCGCATATACTGCCCGTTAAACCATTCCAGTTTTTTATAGTCGAAGATTGCAGGAGCCTTGTTGATGTGCTCGGGATTAAACCGTTCACCCAATTCTTGAAGCGAGAACATATCGCGTCCTTCTTCATAAGAACAGCCAAGCATCGCAACATAGTTGATAATCGCTTCTTTTAAATAGCCGTTATTGCGGAACTCGTTACAGCTGGTCGCACCATGTCGTTTTGAAAGTTTATGCCCGTCGTTTCCCATAACCATCGGCAAATGACAGAAGTCGGGATGTTCCCAACCGAATGCCTGATACATCAGCACATGCATCGGAGTAGAGGGCACCCATTCCTGCGCACGCATAACATGCGTAATCTTCATTAAGTGATCATCGACAACGTTCGCCAAATGATAGGTGGGGAAGCCGTCGCTTTTCAGCAAGATGGGATCGGGGTTGATATCTTCGTTTTTCCACTCGATTGTACCGAGAAGGACGTCATGGAATACCGTTGTTCCTTCAAGCGGCACCTTGAGGCGGATAACATAGGGCTTTCCCGCTGCGATATTCGCATCGATTTCTTCCTGCGTTAAATTACGGCAGTGCCGGTCATATCCCGGAGGCATCTTATTCATGGTTTGGATTTTTCTGATGCGTTCGAGCCTCTCTTCATCGCAAAAACAATAATAGGCATGGCCGCTTTTGACGAGTTTATCGGCGTACTCGCGGTATAATTCGGAGCGCTGAGACTGAATATAGGGGGCATACGGGCCGCCGCGCGGGCCGCCTTCATCCCAGTCAATTCCAAGCCAGTCAAGGGTATCGTAAAGGTTTGTTTCGTATTCCGCAGCATAGCGGGTTTGGTCGGTGTCTTCTATACGCAAGATGAATTTTCCGCCGGTCGCACGGGAAAAAAGATAGTTAAATAACGCAGTGCGTACTCCGCCAATGTGCTGAAATCCTGTCGGAGACGGGGCATAACGGCTTCGAGTTTCCATATTTTACTCCTAACCATTTTTTAAGAAAATGACAGTTTATGATTATAGAAAGTTTTATCCGTTTTAGCAAGGGTTGAACTTCAGGGGCATACCCTGCGTTTGCCCGGACACTGCAACCGTACCAACCTGCCGTAATCTGCTTTACAAAAGGAACCTAATATGTTATAGTGCTCTCCTTGAGAGCCGGCGTGGTGAAATTGGTATACACGATAGACTCAAAATCTATTGGGGGCAACTCCGTAAGGGTTCAAGTCCCTTCGCCGGCATGTTTTTCAATTTACCGATTTGTCGTTATCAACCTTCAATTATTTAGACTACTAAATATTAACACTACTAAAAGTTAAATTATGGAACGAAAAGACACAGGACTCGCATTTTTATTGCAATACGAAAATGTTGCATGGTATGAAAATGGACGCGTAAGAATCCTCGACCGGCGCATCTATCCCGAAAAAGTAACGTATGTCGAATGTTCTTCATGGCAGGAAGTCCGGCAGGCAATTGCCGATATGGTAACCCAAAGCGCTGGGCCGTATACCGCTGCCGCGATGGGGATGGCGCTTGCCGCATATCAAGTACGGAATGAAGGGGCTGAAAAGCAGCGGCGTTTCCTTGAAGAGGCTGCGCAGGGGCTTGCCCATGCCCGTCCGACGACGGCAAACAGAATGGGACAGATTACTGCAGGGTGTCTTGCAGAGGCTGAAGATGCTTTGAACGCGGGACAAGATGCAGTAACCGCCCTTTTTAACGCCGCAATAGGCTCGCTTAACCGGCGCTACGGTATGATGGAAAAGGTTGGAAGCTATCTTGCAGAGCTTTTCCCGCAAGGCGGCGGTGTTCTTACCCAGTGCTTTGGGGAAACGATTGTCGGGATGATGCTAAAAGCTGCCCGCACCCGTAACAATCCCGTTAAAATAATTTGTGCCGAAACGAGGCCGTTCTTGCAAGGCGCCCGTTTAACTGCAAGCTGCGCCGCCGATATGGGGTTTGATACCACCGTTATTACCGATAATATGGTTGCCTATATGATGCAGCAAGGGCAAGTTGATCTTTTTACTTCAGCAGCAGACACTATTGCGCAGGACGGGCATATCGCAAATAAAATCGGCACTTTTCAGATTGCCCTGCTTGCAGATATATTCGATATACCGTACTATGTAACCGGCATACCGGATGCAGATAAGAAAAGCGCCGCAGATATCCGCATCGAACAGCGCAATCCTGAAGAAACGCTTTCGTGCCATGGAATGCGGCATACTCACCCTGCCGTTAAAGGCATCTACCCTGCATTCGATATTACACCGCCTCAGCTTATTAAAGGAATTGTAACCGATAAGGGAATATATCATCCCCAAGAACTCGGTGTATATTTTGATACACCTCAAGATCGGTTTTACTAGGTTATTATTATGGATAATATACAAAAAGTTCCCTACACCCGCATTATTACTCCTGCGCCTCGCCGCCCTGTTGAAAATTCAATACCGCTGTTCGGATCGTATTCGGGAATGTTCCATACCTTTGATATACGGGGCCTAAAAAAACCGTTTGGAAATTTACCGCTTCCTTCCTTCATAACGGATACCCGCATAACCGACACGTTGCGTCTCCTTTTTTGCGACGATAATCTTATCGGGGAAATTGAATTTTTTTACGGCGGATATTTTGCCTTTATGGTAACAACTCTGTGGAATCGGAAAACAAACCACCAGCTTGCGTACCGGCAGCTTTTGCCGCTCGGTTTTGTTCATCTGCCTAAATACATTGCCTACAGCGTTGCAACTTGTCGGGTTAAACGGCGGTATATTCGTATCTTTTCCCGTCTTTCCAAAGGGATGCTCTACGCAGATTTTGACTTTCTTGCTGCCAACGATCGGCCGTCATGCGAGGGGCGGCTCGATTTTGATTCGCGTTCGCCGCAATGCACCGACTATTCCGCAGTTATTCCCTCTTTTGTGAGCCGCCGATGCCAAGCCGTGTATTTTCGGTCATTTGCGGTAAACGGGTGGGTTTCTTTCGGGCATAATCAAGATATACAATTGAGTAACACAAACGGGGTCGGCTTTTTAGATTTTAGAAAAACGTATACGCCGCTTCGGACAAAACGGAGCGTTGTTATCGGACTGGGCTTTATCGAGGGTACGCAGGTTTCTTTTCATTTAAGCAATTCCATCGCTCCGGACAGCTATAGCTATAACGACAATATTCTATTTTATGGTGGAAAACGCATCCCGTTACCGCCGGTACGTATTACATACCCATTCGGTTCTTCCAAGAATTGGATTATCCAAGACACCGAAAGCATGGTAGATTTAACCTTTACGCCCTGTGCAATTTCGCAGCGGAACTTGAATATACTCGTATGGCGGCGGGATTATAAAACCGTTTACGGCACGTTTGAAGGTTCTATTTTAATTGAAGACGGCGTTGCACTCAAATTGAAAGGATTTCCCGGTATTGCAAAAAAAGTTTGGATGAGGATGTAAGGGTATCTCTAAAAATCCGACCAAGTTTTTAGAAGCTCTCATACATTTACCGTATGGCATACGTAACTCCTGTATAAATATCTACGGCATGTCCTTTCCGTTTACCGGTTACAATTGTCCAGTTAAGGCCGGCACTCAGTTCAAGATTTTTTATGACCGTATAAGAACCGTTCAGCGATAGCGTATGGAAATACGACGGATTCGCGGACGGTGTTTTTGCTCGTGCAAGCGGGTCGTACTGCTTAGCGGACGGATAGTAGACATCTTGCTCAGGGTCTTTAAAGAACAAATCCTCGTTTTCCCCCTTTACTAAAAAGCGGTAGCGGAGTTTTGCGCCGTATCGTTTCAGCTGCGTTAATGCAATCTGTAAAAAGCCGCCCATCGTATCCGGGCCATAAGGATTGGCAAGCCACATCATAATATAGTCGTCCGTTTTTCCGGCAGGGGCAACGGAATCCTTTCTACGATGATACAGACTGATCCGTTTATTTTCCATAATGTACATCCATGGGTTCGCATACAAAAACTCTCCCGTTACGGAAAGGTGTCCGAATGAAAAAGGATGGATATATTCGATACCGGCTAAACCGCCGAGACTGTTGGGAATATTCCGCGCATCGGGGAAATTTTTCAATTCATAATGGGTTTGAAATTGATTTTGTCCGTATTGCCCGTAGATTCTTAAACCGCGTACCGGTACGATATCGACACCGATACCGAGTTGACAGCCTACACTTGAAGCGGAAGGTTTTCCGTTAAAGGTATCTTCACGCCATCCGAAGTAATTATGAAAAATCATCATCGGGTTCAAATACTTAGGGTCAAAAGGAGCGTTCACTATGACGCCTTCGTATAATCGGACGGAAATCCAATCCAATGGGCGAACCGCCGCTTCGTGCGAAAATACAAAGCGGGTAGGCTCAAGTTCCGTTACGGTAAGGGATAACCGAAGTTTTTTATAGAACACAGCCGCCGACATATAATCCAACCGATCTACCGCATCGGCAAGCAGCATACTGCCCGCCAACGACCTGCCGACATTCAATCGTCCCCGTCCGATGGTAAAAACACCGTAGCGGCCGCCTAGTGTTATGTTTGCTTGATGAGGAAAACCTGCATCCACAGCGCTTCCTTCTAACGGAAGGTTCGTGTACGGATAAGATAGACCGGCAGCCTGATAGTTTTTCTTTATGCTAAGATCGGCAAAGAAATTCACGTAGGGGGTAAACATCAGCTGCATCGGAACGGATATAACGGCAGGGGTTCTGTTATAACGCAAAAAACCGTCGAGGCGAATTTCGTTTTTCCTTCCATGGACATATTGCCCTTGCAGCGAAAAAACACCGTTTATATCGAACGCAAAATATTTTTTGTTCACTAAAAACGGATGATCGGAAAAATAGTTCTGCATTAGACCGTACAACGATTCACTTGCCTGCGGTATCTTTGCAGTCTCGAAAGAAGAAAAATATTCGGACAATTCGCCTTTTGAAAGCGGTTGCCGGTCGGCAAGAGTTGCTTGCCGTGATTCAACGGAAAGAATGTGCATTGCATCGTAAATCCAGTGTCGGTTTTCTACAAACAGCGCATAAGGCGTATCTGCAAAGCATAGAGCGGAAAGCAGCAGCCATAATGCAATGGCAATAATTGAAGAAACCCGCTTCATTTTCTTTCTCCTTCGTTTTGAGGACATTGAAATTGATGGATAAAATCGGCAATAGGTTCCAAGCCGTTTTGAATATGCATCGTGTCGATTTTCTTTTCTATAGAACGCAATAAGGAATCGTCGGCTATTAGTTCTTTTACTTTTTTTATTATCTTTCTCGGTTTTGGAATATACCAACCAAGGTTGTTGTTTACGACATAGAGCATATTGCCGAGTTCTTGCCCGCGTACATAGCTTGCAAGGATTAACGGTTTGCCGGCAGACAACGTTTCCATAACGGTTGCAGGGCCGCTTTTGGTGATAACACAATCGGACACATTAATGAAGTCGGGCATACAGGAAACAAAACCGAATACCTGAATATTGCTAATTTGCGTCGTTTTAAGCAGGATTTCCAACTGCGTTTTTAGCACTTTATTTTTACCGCAAATAACGATTAAATGAGCAGGGCATCGCTGAAAAATAAACGCATTGACAATAGCAAGCGTTGCTTTTAAGCCTTCGCCGCCGCCGACAGCCAATACTATTTTTTTATCAAGCGGGATACCGTGTCTTTTCTTAGCGGTGATTTTTTCCTCAGTCGTATAGCGTCGGTCAAAATTCCGTGAAAGCATAATAGGAAATTGATGTACTCCTTGCGGTTTAAAACCATAACATTCGATAGCTTCTTTTTGCAGCTTTTGAGAAAAGACGATGAGCTCGGTGTTTTTTGTATAAAACCATAAGGGATGCGCAGTGAACGGATCCATCACAATGGAAATTAAAGGGATAGCGGGGTTTACCCTATCGATCGCAATCCGAGCAAGCGGAATGAGTATTTCGTGCAGACAAACCAATTTGGTTATTTTTTCGGCTTTAAGAAATTCTATCAGATTCCGTACAATAAACGGGCGCAACAGCCATCTGCAAAAATTTAAAACGGTTTTTGATTTTGTTAATTGATAAAATGCGACGTAGCCAAGTTCAAAGTAATTTGAAGTTGCAAGATATCCTTTTTCAAAAAAAATGCGCGATATTCTATTTTGTTCTTTAAATCCGTTTTTAGGAATATATGCAGCGTCATGCGTGTGTTTTTCCGTCAAGCGATCTATCAATGCGTTTGCACCCGATATATGCCCGCCGCCTGTTTTTAGATATAAAAAACCGATACGTTGTTTCATTGTAAATACTATATCAAAAACCTCTCTTAAATACAATCAACATACCCCGACGCGAGCGTCGGGGTATGTTGTTCTCATAAGGTGGTTGCAGTCGGCTTTAATACCCTTCGTTACGACGCAAGCGTCGGGGTATTAAACCCTCCGCACGAATCAATGAAGGCGAAGCTCTGTAAGTAATTTGCCGTGAGTCTAAAAGTTGCATTTATTTATAAAAAAGAGTATCATCCGGCTATGAATAAAGCTTTACAGACGTTAATAGACCGCGGATTTTTTCAGCAATGCACCAATGTGGAAGCGCTGTCCGCGTTAATGGATAAGGGGCCGGTTACGTTTTACATCGGTACCGACCCTACCGGCGGTAGTTTGCATATCGGGCACCTCGTACCTCAATTTGCGCTTCGGCATTTACGCGATGCGGGGCATATCGGTATTGCGCTGCTCGGCGGCGGCACGGGACGCATCGGCGACCCTTCGGGGAAAACGGAGATGCGTAAAATGCTGGACTATCAACAGCTTGATGAAAATGTTGAAAAAATAAAAACTCAGCTTGACCGCTTTATCGGATTTGACGGAAAAACGGCTTTCTCTGAAAACAATAAAAACTGGCTGGCCGATTTAAACTATATCGATTTTCTTCGGGACATCGGCTCCTGTTTTTCGGTCAACAAGATGCTTTCGTTTGAGGCGTACAAGATACGGATGGAAACGGGACTGTCTTTTCTTGAGTTTAACTATCAACTGCTGCAAAGCTATGACTTTTTAATGCTGCATCAAAAACATCACTGCTGTCTGCAAATAGGCGGAGATGATCAGTGGGGTAATATCGTCGCAGGAGTTGACCTCGTTCGCCGCAAAACCGGCGATGAGGTGTTCGGACTTACCTTTCCGCTCATTACCCGCAGCGACGGTAAAAAAATGGGGAAGAGCGAAAAAGGCGCGCTCTTTTTAAACAAAGAGATGACCCCCGTATTCGACTTTTTCCAGTATTGGCGGAATGTTGACGACGCCGACGTGCGCCGTTTTATGCTGCTGTTTACCTTTTTGCCGATCGAAGAGATTGACCGTATCTGCGCCGGCAATATCAATGAGGCGAAAGAACGGCTCGCATGGGAAGTTACCAAAGAAATACACGGGAAGGATGAAGCAGACACGGCGCTTGCCGGCGCTAAAGCCGCATTCGGCGGCGGCGGCGACAAAAGCGCAATGCCGACCGTAGAAATGAACCGTACCGTTTTTGAGCAGGGAATTTCGATTGTCGATTTATATGTGCAAAGCGGCTTATGCGCCACTAAAAGCGATGCCCGCCGTTTAATAGAGCAGGGTGGAGCCATTGTCGCAGGAGAATCGGTTACCGACTTTAAAGCCGTCATTACCGCTGCCGCCTTGGACAAAACAGGAGAGCTTATTCTCCGCGCCGGTAAAAAGCGGTTTAGCCGTATTGTTACCCGCTAACAAGAGCGATAGTCAATATATAAAAAAGGCTGTCATAAAAGTCCGGTGCTTTTAAGACAGCCTTTTTCATTTTTATTTTTTTACTGAAAAATAGTGCTGAGCCCATGCCTTATCATCAATCAAAATGTGATTAAACAACCAATCGCGTAAAAAACGTACAAATGAGTTGGGAACAAATTGTTTGCCGTTTTTATAGGCATTGACGGATTTTAAAATTTCTTTAACGAACAGCTCATGTTTTTGTTTGTGCTCCTTTAATCCCGGATAATTGATTTCTTCCATTATAGCTTCTTCATCTTTAAAATGAATCATTACATACTCAACTAATTCTTTCATCACGCTTTTAAACGTTTCTTCCAGTTCGGTTTTTTCCCCAAGACACGCATTATATAAGCTATTAATTAAATCTACTAAGTGGCGATGCTGTTTATCTACATGCGGAACTCCAACATCATAGCTGACATCCCACGAAACAAATTTCTCCATCATTAACTCCTATAATATATACAAGTTTGCGGTTGGCAAACTCAGGTTAAATGAAAGCCGTGCTATTTGTACGGCTTTTATTGTACGATCCTCATATTAACAACTATTGCATATTTTACAGGTGATGTAAAGGCTGTCTCACTTTACCGGAGAGCATCAGCTTTTAAAAGCCAGCGGTAAAATTCCATGCCGCTAACCGGTTTATCCGGTTCAAAGTTTTTGCCGTCTGCGAGCGGCACAACATCTTCCTCTACCGTACCGACAATAGCATCAAAATAAACACCGTCTATCAAGACATCGGGGATGGGCAGCCGCCGTTTGCTGGTATAATAACGGGTGTATTTTTTCAAACGAGTTTCATCATTGCCGACAATCAAGCGCCATAAAAACAGCGCAGCATCTTTTTTCGACGTGAGATCTTTGATAATGTTCCGTTCAGGGTGATACCACCCGTTTTTTTGCAGGTATTCGGCAAGCAGCGGCGGCTTCCATTCTGCCGTACCGGTTATAAAATCAAATGCGTTCGTAGAAGCTTGCGTAAGCGCTGCCATTTCTACTAATGAAAGTTGAGGCGTTTGCAATATTTTTTCTGAAGATTTCCGAATGGAAGCGCCGTCTATCGTATAGAGCTGTAAACTCTGCGCCCGCTGTTCACTGTAGAGCCGTTGATATTCTGCAGGTAAAAATGAAAGCGAAGCGTCAAAGGCCGCAAGCGCATTCCGATAATCCTGCGCTGCGAAATAAAGTCCGCCAAGTTCCGCTTTCAATCGGTAATATGTCGGATTCTGT
>CAJPTT010000010.1 GCA_905373565.1 uncultured Treponema sp.
GTTGAACAAAGTTTGAACTTTGGAAACTGTTGCATTCGTGCGCGAAAAGCGCACACGTCAATAAGCAAGTTTTCGATAGAAAACTTGACGGTTAACAAGGCAACCTTATTTTGTTGCCGAAGTTATACCTTTCTCCCATAAAAAGTCAACATCCAAAATCGACTTTCTTAAAAATAATTAATGACAGATACGATTAAACAGCAAGAGGAGTCGGTTTATATTTACCGTACATCTTCTCTCTGTCAAAATCATTGTTATTGCTGAGCATCGCCCAAACAATCTCTGCCAACTTTCTCGCAGCAGCAATAATGGATTTACCGCTGCCTTTATGTGTTTTCATATAATCATAACGCTGCATAATCCTCCAATTGGCAGTATCCTTGCACCGTCTGATTCCCATTACCATTTGTACAAAGCTCACCCTCAATTCTTGCGGACCGCGCTTTGTAATTTTGCCATGTCTAATCGTCTCATTCGAATCCGAAACCCATGGCACCAAACCGCAAAAAGCTGCATATTTTTTCGCACTGCTAAAGCGGCTTATATCCTCTGTATATGCTCGTATCGTCCATGCCGTTATCTTTCCACATTCCCGTATCGTCAAAAGCCTGTTTACCATCTGATCATCTTTTGTCAATTCACTCAGCTGTTTTTCTATTACCTTGACAGCCGCTTCCATTTGGCTTATGATCTCAACCATCAGTTTTACTGATTGTGCTTCGAGCACGTAGTCGTTATTCGACTCAAGGACGTCAAGTATCTTTTGGCGTCCTTTTTTGCTTTGTAAGCTCCGCTGCTCATCTTTCAATCCCATACTGACTAACAGTGCATGTACTTCGTTTTTTTGCCCTACGATCGAGCGCACTAACCGCTCTCTGGACTTCAAAAGCCGTCGGATATTTTCCGTCTCTTTACTACACAGATAGCTTTCAGGAAGCATATCTTTTGCCAAAAATTCCGAAATCGTTGCAGCATCATGCTTATCTGTTTTCTTCGCTGACTCATTGATTACCTTGAACTTCAAGGTATTGATCACCGTCACTTCTGCTCCTGCTTTTTCTACCTGATGTTTAAAAAAGCGTGTGTTCCCTGTTGACTCAACACCAATCTTTACGCATGCGCCACTTTCACGATACGCTTGTATACGCTCGATAAATTCTGCGTAACCGCTTTTATCCGTCTTGTACTGCCGAATTTGTTTTAACGTTTCCGTCATCTCATCCGTGCGTACGTGCACCGTAAATTGTGTTTTGTGTAAATCAACACCGATAAAAAATGTCATCTTTGACCTCCCTTCTCATTCAGCGGAAAGTCTTTTCGGTACTATTTTCCAATCTCCCATTCAGTCTTTAACGACTATTGTATGATGCGGTAAAAGCTCTTCATTCTCCTTACCAGAGGTCTTTGCCTCTACTAGACACAACGAACTTCTACCTGCTCTCTGCTGAATTACTTCAGCTTATCACAGTACCGTTTGTTTGTTGACCTATTTTATCATTCCTCCTTAATCTATTCCGGCATGTAGTAATACTCATCCATCGCCACACTACTGCAACTGATGCTTCCCCGTTGGTGAAAGAACGCACCGTTGCCCGTGATTGGTAATAAGCATACTTCCCGACTTTCTGGTTTCGTAGCCGCAGTACACGCAGCGTATGCCATCGAAAATAATGACGTGCTTTCCGGTAGGGCTAGCCCTACACATTTGACCCAAAGAACTTATCAGCATCATTCCCGATGTCCTCACATCCTGTCCGCAATACCGGCACTTCATGGGCAATCCCTATCAAAAGTCTTTACCGACAATACAGTATAATTGTTATCGCGCTGTCGGGTCGGCAGCCCTACAACAGCGTACAACCACGTACTGTCTAAACGTAGCAAATACGTTTGTTTTAATATTGATCACCTCCTATAAATTGTTCTTCCAATAAATCGGCAATACCACAAATAACTTCTAATGGACGAATTAACTCATCATAAGATAAATCATCTGCTAACATTGAATGACGAATGTAGTGTATCCCATTTGCTTTTATAAGACCGCCGCATATCTTTCCCGCAACTATTTCCAACGCCGAATCAATATCATCAGAATCTATCAAACCGATAGGAGATGATATTCGTACCCATAATTCACCATTTGCTGTTTCTGATTTCTCTATAAAAACAACTTGACTTCGGTCATCTGCAAAAGTAAAAATGAGTTTTAAGATATCTTGCAATTCATCTGCAACTTCATAATTATTTCTGATAGCTTTCTTAATTTGAGCCCATGTAGCCATTTTATCATTCCTCCTTATTGTATGTGGGATATAAATCCTAAAAATAATACGGTACTTTTATTCACCTTGCGTTTGTAAGTTTGTAAATAGCTCAATAATACCGTCTCTCTGTAACAGAAAAACCTTATTTTCGACAATTTTCTCTTTTACATCTTCTAAGTGAGCCTCAAAAAGAGCGCACTGTCTTTTGATAAGATTTCTATTATTGCTTGAAAGATGAGCTTGGAATGCTTGAATATCTTGCAATACGCTTTCTATTTGATCAAATATGCTCAGCAAATCATCATTAGTATCGCTTTTTTGTATTTGACCGATCATTCGTACCCGTTCAGGCAAAGAATCAAGATGGCGTTTTAGTTTTGCCGCTGCCTCATCTTGTTTCACTTGCAATTCCTGCGCTTTGGATTCCTTTTCAATATCTTCCAGTTGTTTTCTCCGTTGAAGATTTTGCTCGTGTGTCCGTTTTTCATCCCGCTCCTGTTTTATACCGCTTACCAATTTATCAATAGCTATTTTATGCCGCGTATAAAATGAACGGTCTGCATTACTGCATGTTTCAATATAATAGCTGTCGGCAGCAATTCTTTCGGCTATAGATGCTATTGTCTTTTTATTTTTGAAGTGCTGAACGGGACGAATAATGATAAAATAGATAAGACCGAATATGATGAGTGCAAAAAGATATCCGACTACGACGGCAATATAGTAGGAGTACCATGCTATATCGGCTTCGTCGTGTAGTGCAAAACAAAAGAGTGCAGCTAAAACAAATCCCAGAATTGTAGTTGTTATTCCTCCCGCTAAGGAAGTAATATCCCCTATCCACATAACTAGTCCCCCTGAAATCCCTATGACTAAAAAGACAAGTCCTACCCAAAATAAAATAGTCAGCCACGGCATTGCAAACAGCAAAACAACGCCCATATAAATCCAAAGGATCAAACCTGCAATTTCGGCAATAGCTAAGGGAGGAATCAGACTTAGAGGAATACCCACTATTAAAATTCCCGTTAAAATAAGAAAATTTTTCAAGGTAACAAACGATTGTTTCTTCGGTTGTACCGCCGGAGTGTTTGTGTCGGACTGTTGAACTTCTTTTTCTGCGCTGGCTTTACAGAGAAAAATTTTACCGGTCGAAGAGTCTGACCCGTTTATGATCGTTGTTATATTTTCGCCGTACACTGAAATGGAAAAGTAACTTGCGCACATTAATATGCTTATAAGCGCTATACATGATTTTCTCATAAGTCCTCCCAAGCTAATGTGTTGGTATTCATAGCAAATTGTCCGTTAATTTGCGTTTTACTGATTTCTCTATCCAGTTGAATCATTGTCTTACGGTACGAAGCATTGATAGAATCTTGATGTTCGTATAATTTATCTACCGATGCCGTTAATTCCGTTATCTCTTTGATGCTTTTTGCATTCTTTTTTTCATCTAAAAGCATCTGTATTTTTTCATCCAGTTTTTTTGTTTGTTCAAGATAAAAACTTTGATAATTACTGCGAGCGTCATTCAAACTTGCTAATTTATTGTTATACGCGTCGTGCAGCGTATCGAGCATTTTTTGAAAGCATGCGGATTTTTCCGTCATCCGCCGGCTTTCCAATTCCGCCATTATCTGAGACCTGCTTGTTTCCTCTCGTGCTTCTTCAACACGGGCAAGCGCATCAATTTCCGCCCTGCGCGTCAACTGTTCTTCAGTAACGCGTTTCGTTTCCGCGTCTTTTTCATAACGCATCATTTCTGCTGCTGAAGATGCAATAGCAGCTGCAATCGGTATCGGTACCATTTTTTCCTCCATTTTAAGGCAACCTATTCCGAAACGGAAGTTTCGAAATAGGTTTAATATATTAAAATTTTTACAATCTGAATTTTTCGAGATTGCCTATTATTTTTATTGCACTTTGCATCTCTCCGTTAGCCTTTTACAAATAGCCTGTCCAGAAGTGTACATCCGTGTACACTTCCGGACGCGAGTTTTTGCGACGCAAAAACATCGCTGCCGCGCGGAACCAGCGGCATCCGTGCCGCTTCTGAAAAGTCTTTTTGCCGTTAGCCTTTTGCAAATAGACGATGCAGATGCTAGGAGCCTAGCCGAAATAAAGCGGAGGCGTACTTGCTGTACGTTGAGCATTTATTTCGGCGTAGCGACAACGCAGATGCGCCGTATATTTGCAAAAGGAGACTACTGCTTCGCACAAGCAACTATCTTATACTTCTTCGTAGCCGTCGGCGGATGCGATGCCATAAATTTTTGACGCGCTTCCATCGTGGAGTTGGCGCCTACCGATAAACTCGCGTTTCCGGTAATCTTTCCGTTTTGAATGGTCTGGACGACCAATTTGTACGTATTCATAAAAATACCTCCTGAAAATAATGGGTAATGGATTTTGCGGCTCGTTTTTGTGTGTAAATTAAGAAAAGATGATTCTGCGGTGTGATTCTAAAAACAAGCAAACTGATTGTTTGCTGCACGGTGGTAATCGGAATAAGATTTTGAACGATAGAATACAGGAAGCGGATAGTGCAAAAAGAAACGGTCGGCACGGGGATACTCATAGAGAATTCCGTGCATATAGCAGACATGCTGAAAAAGAGAGAATAAAAAAATAAAACGTATAAGTTATTGCAGTATAACGACTTAATGGGGGGGGGTATGGAAAAGAGGCTCGTGAGCGAATGATAGGCTATGTGTCATGGAGAACCTCCTTTTCAAAATAAACTACGGAACAATGCAATAATTATAATCCCTGTAATACAGCGCTGTCAAGCAAATTTTCAGGTGCAATTTATAGGAGCAATTGAAAGAACTGCATTATAACAGCCTCAACCATTGTATGATAAAGGCTGCACTCCCTTACAACTTTTGAAGCTGATGCACCGTACTCTTAAAATCCTTCGCGTATTCTGCAGTAAAGGAGAAAGGCTCGCGCGTTCGCGGATGAAGCCCTTCAAGCTGATAGGCATGAAGCGCAAGCCGCCGGATAAGCGGCTGTTCCGTATACACATCACCGCGCCATCGCTGTTTGAGCTCGGAAAGGAGTACCGGCTTACCGCTGCCATACAGCGAATCGCAGACAATCGGGTAACCGGCGGCTGCAAGGTGTGCCCTAATCTGATGCGTCCTACCGGTTACGGGACGCGCCTCAAGCAGGGAGAATTGCCGGAACGTTTCCAGCACCGTAAAATGCGTTATCGCTTCCTTGCCGCGCCGTTTATCTACAACGGTACGGTGTAGCGCATCTCCATCAGCGCGCAGCGGCAGGTCAACGGTAAATTGTTCTTCCGGTACCCGCCCGTGAATCAGCAGCCGGTATGTTTTTTTTATCTCCCTCTCTTGAAATGCAGTATTCAACGCACGGTGCGCTTCCGCATTGAGGGCATAGAGCAAAATACCGGAGGTGTCTTTATCAATCCGGTGTACGGCATAGAGTTTTTGACACAACGGCGCAATCTGCGGCAGCTCTTTTTGAATGAGCAGGTCGAGTCGCGGGGCTTCAATATCCCAACGGTCGGCAGCAACTAAAAGACCGGCGGCTTTATTCACCGCAATCATATCCTCATCGGCATAAATCAGCGTAAAGGGAGCTTTTTTCATCAAGTATTCCTCAATTTTAAAAATCGAATTAATTCCGCGTAGCTTTCACAATCGGGTAAAATGGAAGGCGTGCCATATTCGGGAGAGATTAATACGTGAGCATCAAGCGCCTGCAAAAAGAACGCAGGGTATTCGGCTTCGGGGATATGAGGGAAGAGGTACCAACCTTTTTGTGTCCACACGCCGGGAATGAGGCGCTCCGCTTCGGCTTTCCGGTTGAGTGCCGCCTGACGTTTCTTTACTATTGTATGGCTTACCCTTGCGCTGCGCCCTGCAGCCTCAGAATGGTGTCCGTCTTCGATTTTAATTTCTTTGAGTTGAAGTTCTTCCATCTTACGCTTTAAATCGAAAAATGCCCGCGCAAGGCTGTATGCAAGCGGCGGGAACAGCACATCGGAAGGTGGCAAGCGTTCTTCAAACCGGCTGCCGGCAGCGATAATGCCGCACGGTACCGGATAGGCGGGCGTTACCAGCATGATACTATCGGCTATCGGCTCTTGAGAATCGGAAGCGGGATCAAGGTCTAAAAACGGCCGCCATACCGGCAGCGGCTGTACCGTACCGTTTTGATCGGCTTGCAACACAGAACCGGCTATCCGTTCCGCCTTATCCTGCGTTTCATACCAGCGGATAACGGGATAATCCGGCAACAGGGCTTCCAACGCACGCCGTAGTTGAACATCCGCCTTGGTCGGCAAAAAGCCGGTGAGCCCCTTATCCAGAAATTGCTTACAAACCAGATTTGCCTGCCCCGTTCTTCGGCCTAAAATAGCCTTTCCGCCGTCAAGCCACAGGTCGAGCAGCCGGACATTCTTTTCCGTATATAAATAGTAACCGCGGGCGCGCCGGACATTTCCGTACCGCGTGCGGATTTCAGTATAGATATCGATCATCAGGGAGATATCATCGCATAACGGCAAAAAAACTACAAGAGAAAAAACACAGCCGCGGCAACCGCATTCGGCAGTTTTTTGCATATAAAAAAGATAAATCCCTTGCCTTTTTTTAAAAACTGTGATATAATAAGAATCATTATTAAGATTTAAGGAGATATTTATGGACGAAAGAATTAACATGCCGCTCTTAGGCGATGCATTTCCCACTTTGCAAGTTCAAACCACTCAAGGCCCGATGACGCTGCCGGCCGATCTGAAAGGTTCGTGGTTTATCGTATTCAGCCATCCTGCCGATTTTACTCCCGTATGTACAACAGAGTTCGTCGGCTTTCAGGAATTAGTACCCGAATTTGAAAAGCTCGGCGTAAAATTGGTCGGTCTTTCCGTCGATCAGGTATTCAGTCATATTAAGTGGATTGAATGGATGAAGGACAAGCTCAATGTACAGATCACCTTCCCCGTTATTGCCGCAAACGATTCCATCGCAAATGCGCTTGGTCTGCTGCACCCCGGTAAAGGAACAAATACTGTTCGTGCCGTATTTATTGTCGATCCCGAAGGAATACTCCGGTTGGTACTGTATTATCCGCAGGAAATCGGTAGAAATATGAAAGAAATCTTACGTGCGGTAAAAGCTTTGCAGATTTCCGACAAAGAAGATGTGGCTCTGCCTGCAAACTGGCCTGAAAACGGTTTGATTAAAGATCACGCAATTGTACCGCCTGCTTCTAACGTAAAAGATGCCGAAAAGCGCCTCAAGGAATACGAAGGCTTTGACTGGTGGTTCTGCCACAAAGCGTTAAAGTAATAGCTATGCTGATGAAACATCTTCTAAAAGCTATACCTGAGTTTTTAGAAGATGCCCTAATATAACAAATCCACTTCGGTTATCCGTAAAGGAAAATTTCTATCAATGCTAACAATGACGATAAGACGGTCAAAGATGTCTCTGTTATCGACTACTATCATCCGTCGGAATGTTACGGAAGCTATGATGAATTAATTTTATTCATGCGGAGAGTTTCATACCCCGGCATTTCTTGAGTCGGGGTATGATGATTTTATGGCGCTACTGCGGTTTATCCATATATTTTATGCGTTTTTGCAATCGTTTCATCATAGTGAACTTTTTTTCTTTTTTATATATTTCAATACACTGCTCAAATTGAGATTTCGCTTTTTCCCGATATTCAGGATGAGCCATAAATTCCTGAAAATCCGGAATATTCAGCACCATACCGGGGCGTATCTTATCGGGATGCTTTATTATCCCCTCATTCATCACCATGATAATGGGAAAATAGTAGGCTCTATCAAGACTTCCAAAGTGCTTCAAGGCAATTCGTGAAAGAATATCGCCTTTAACAACGGTGTATTTTTTGACGCTTACCGTTTTCGGTTTTGCCTCCGGAACAGGTTCCTTTGGTTTAGGCTGTTCCGGCTCGGGAGCAGGAATAGGCTCCGGTTCTTTCGCAGGCGCCTCCTCTATCCGTTGAGGTTCTTTCTTCGGCGGGGGCGGCGATGATGCACACGATGTAAACAAAGAAAATACCGCTATTGATAATAGCAAAAAGAAAATTGCTTTTTTCATATGTATAACTCCTTTTCCGTTATTATACATGAGAATAAAAAATTTTATCAATAACAGCACATCTTTTGTTATGAAACAAAGAGTAGGGGTAGAGATCGGTCTATTATTACTTGGCTATAAATTAAGAACCTTATTCGCAAAGAACAGGAAATGAAGGCGGCATAAGAGGAGATAAATCGAGGACTAGCCCTTGAAATAAATCAAAACTTATTAGGCAGCCCCTTTTAATGATACGAAAACGCAGATACCCTTCTATTTTCAAAAGACTGATTGTAATAGAAGAAACCTTATTGTATCATAGACGCATGAACATAAAGGAAAGAAAAATGACATGGCGTACATACCTTGCCTATGGCGGCGGGGATTTGTACGGGGGCGGATGCTTTTTTATTGTTACGACATTTTCAATGTATTATTTGGTTAATGTCATCGGGGTACATCCTGCATTGGCAGGGTTAATTCCGGCGATCGGTAAGGTGTGGGATGCAGTTTCCGATCCGATGATGGGATATATCTCAGATAATACACCACGGACGAGGTTCGGAAAGCGGCGCGTGTGGTTTTTGATTTCCATTCTTCCGATAGCCCTATCGTTTATTCTGATCTGGTTTCCGGTTACGATAGAAAGTCAAACGGGAAAATTTATTTTTTATACCGTTGCCTATATTATCTTTTTTACGGTTTCAACCGTGTCCTATATTCCGTACGCAGCGCTCAGCGCCGAAATAACAAAAGATTTTTCTGAGCGGAATAAATTGAACAGCACGCGTCTGATGTTTTCGTTTGTCGCAACACTGCTAGGCGGGGTATTAGCGCAGCCGATTATCGATCATTTTAACGGAAGTGCTCAGGGGTATTTTATCATGGGCTGCGTATTTGCGCTCATCTTTGCACTCCCATGGATTCCGCTCTATTTTGAAACATGGGAACTACCTCAAGATGAAGCCGGAGAGAAATCAACCCAGTCATTTATAAAAAACTTCTTATCGTTATTTAAAAATAAGTCATGCAGGCTTCATATTACGATGTACGTATGCTCCTTTGGCGCACTCGATATCTTTATGTCGTTTGTGCTCTTTTATATCGTCGACTATTTAAATAAGGGAAGTATTTTTGTTATTGCACAGGGAAGTCTTTTGATTGCGATGATGGCGATGCTGCCGGTGCACAGCTACTTTATCAATCGGAAAGGCCATAAACCCGTATACATTACAGCGCTTACCGTATTCATCCTCGCGATTTTATTGATGGGGCTGCATACTCCTGCTTCCGGCAATGTCTGGGTCATCCTAAATATGGTACTTATGGGGATAGGCATATCGGCGAATAACTTAGTACCGCATCAGCTGCTGCCGTTTATTTCCGATATAGACCGCGTGATGAGCGGAAAACAGCGTACAGGTACGTATTCGGCGGCGATGACACTTACGCGGAAGCTGTTTTTAGGCTTGATTATTATGCCGACAATCGGCATTGGGTTAGGTAAAATAGGATATAAAAATCCGGTACCTTCAATTTTGACGCAAAGCCAATTTGCGGAAGCCGAAGCGCTCTGTAAAAATACCGCGACACCGTTTTCGGAAATAGAGAAATATTACACTTTGTATGAAGACGGCAACGTGCATTTGAAATATATCAGTAAAGATACGGACGGGATAATAAAAAATATCTATAAAAAGTATAAGGATACCGCCGGCGTTGAGATTTCCTCTTTTTTTGAAAACAATACTTCTTTTACAGAGATACCTGTAAATATATTTGATGATTTTATTATACCATCATTTCATACCGGAGACTTTGCTCAAGCCCATGATAAATTTCTCATAACCTGCTTATATAAGAAAGAAGGAAATGTCTATAAGAAAATATTTCCGCCTGCATTTTATACAAAATCCGATTTATACGATTTAAAAGTATTATTAGATACAATCGATTTTCAGTATTCGGGCATCGGACAAGTGCAAAAGCCGCAGCAAAAACAGGAAACACTCAATAAAATCAGGTTGATGTTTATTGTGTTGCCGGTCTGTATGCTGCTGCTCGGTCTTGTGTTTGCTTCGCAATTTAAAGTTACGCCGGAAAATCATCAAATCATTTTGAACGAAATCAAACGGCTTGAATCCGGCGGCAACAAACAAGATGCCGATGCAAAGACAAAAGCCGTATGCGAATTATTAATCGGGAAAAAATATTGCTAAGCATTTGAGTAAAACAGGTAATGGAATTATAAAAAGAGTACATGATAAGGCAATGCGCCCCCTTGCTTTTTTTATAAGATGATAATAAGATGATAATACACTTAAAACATACATTTTAAATATGTCCGCTTGAGTTTATTGCAAATAGTCATAGTACAAATCGTCAGGAGAAAAGTTCGAAAAGCGATATTACTGTCGAGGATTCGAACAGCGAAACCTTAAGGAGGAATTATGTCTATACGCTTTAAACTTACGCTTTTTATGATCATTACCGTACTTGTTACAGCTTCGCTCAGTCTTACCTTTATGGTATTATCGGTTCGTAGAAAATTCGAACAACGCTTTTACGAAGATAGCGAAGGAATGCTTAATTCTGCGGCAATCAATTTAAAAACCGATTTTACAAAAGGTTTTTCCGCTGCGCAATATTGGTCTGAAAATCATAATTTAATCAGCTGGGTTGAACAGGGGCAACCGGAAGGAAATCTTAAAGCCGATGTAATGAGAGATTTTCAAAGACTTGCTTCAAAAGAAAATATCATTTCAGTATTTATTGCCGGTGCACGAGCTGGAACCAACTACATGTCCGATGCAAATAAAGCGGTACAAGTAGGGAAATTAGATCCCGGGAATACTTCGGATACATGGTTTTATACAACCTTACAATTAAAAGATCCTATTACCTTTTTTATCAATAAAAATAAAGAGACAGGACTTACCGGTTTATGGATTAATGCACAAGTTTTCGATGCGCAAAAACAAATTATCGGTGTTGCCGGTGTCGGGCTGAGCTTGGAAGCCTCTATAACGAGTTTAAAACAAGCGCTGCCGAGCGCTCATTCAACACTTTATCTGGTCGATTCCGATGAGAATATCGTAATTTCATCAAACGATGACGTATTCGGTAAGCATTTGCAAGATTATATTCCTACGGAAGCACAAGCGGTGCAGGGCTTTGCACATCTCGGGGTGTGGCATGAAAAAGGAGTTGGAAAAATGATTTATGCAAAAAAAGCTGCATCTAAAGATTTTCCCTATACCATTGTATTGACGGCGCCGGTTAAAGATTTTTTACCGTCTGTTTTCAGTATCGTGCTGGATTCTACGGTTGCAATCATCGTAATGCTGCTTTTGATATCGGCGTTGATTGCGCTGAATGCGCGGAGTACTTCAAAACGGATTACCGGTCTTGGTGCCGTGTTGGGTTCGCTTGCACGAGGGGACTTTACCGCACAGGCAGATACATATAAGGATGAGATAGGACAAATCGGTAATTATTTGAATCATACGACAGATACTATGCGCGAATTATTTAGACAAGTAAAAGATGAAGCAAATAATATGACAACAATCGGCGAAAATCTTTTCTTGGAAATGCAAAAATCGGGAGATGCGATTACGCAGATTGCAGACGAAATCGATAGTCTCCATGTAGCAGCTGATGATCAAGCGCACAGTGTTTCGGAAACGTCAAGCGCCATTGCACAGATTATCGAATCGATACGGGAATTAAATACCTCAATCGAAGGACAGTCTTCCGATGTAAGCAGTGTTTCTTCTGCAGTAGAGCAGATGGTTGCAAATATTCAGGCTGTTGCCGGGAGTGTGCAAAAGGCAAACACCGCACTCCAATCGCTTTCGTCGGCAACCATCGACGGTAAGAACACCCTTGTTGAAACAAATGCCATCTCACAAAAAATTGCAGAACAATCGGGCGGTTTGCTTGAGGCTTCAACTGTTATTGAAAATATAGCGGCACAAACAAACCTGCTTGCAATGAATGCCGCCATCGAAGCAGCCCACGCAGGAGAGGCTGGAAGAGGGTTTGCAGTTGTTGCCGGTGAGATACGAAAACTGGCGGAGGAATCGAGCGCGCAGGGAAAAACAATCAGCGGAACTTTAAAGATGATAACCGCCGAAATAGATCAGCTGGTAAAGGCGGCTTCATTAGCAGTAGAAAAATTTACCGTTATCTCCCAACATACCGACGCAGTACAGAACTCGGCTTCTATGGTTGCATTTTCTATGACGGAGCAATCAAAAGCCGGCAAAGAAATGCTTTTATCGATGCAGAATATCAATGCGGTAACACAGTCCGTTCAACAAGGCTCTGCCGAAATATCCGGCGGAAGTGAAAAAGTTATGGATGAGGTGCGAAACTTGGATAAAGTTACCCATACGGTTCAAAACCGTATGGAAGAAATCGCGTCAAATTTTATGCAGATTAATAATTCGATATATGAAGTAAAGTCGTTTACGGGGAAAAACAAAGAAAGCATCGATCGCTTAGTAGACGAAATCGGAAAATTCAAAGTATAGAGGACACATTACAAGGCGCCTGCAAAAAACTAACCGAGTTTTTTGCAGGCACCCTATTGTATCAACCGTTATGTCCGCACCTGCCGGATGCGGTAACTAAATCGCTCAGCCATTCGGCACATTCCGGGGTAAGCAAATCGCGCGGCATACGCCACGTCCAGTTTTTCCCAAGGGTAGAAGGTTCGTTCATGCGCGCCTCCGCTCCCAGCGCATACAGGTCTTGGAACGGAATAACGGCAAAGACTGCTACGGAGAAAAACGCTTGCTTAATCAGTTCGGCACAGAGATCGTCTTTAAAGGCGGACATTTGCAAGGCTGTCCCATCATCTGCTGCAGGAGACGCCGCATCGGCCGTGCCGTGCCGTGTTGCGGTATGCTCTGTCGGTTCGGACGTACTATTCCGTGTTTCAGTATGCTCCGCCGAAAACAACTCGTCGAGCAATTCGGCGACAGGTCTTTCACCGTAGAGGTAGAATAGCAGCACTTCAAAATCATCCCGCGAAAGCGTATCGAGCCATGCCCGCAATGTAGTGTTGTCATGAGTACCGGTGTACACGACAGCATTTTGCGTATACCGGTGCGGTAAAAAGGCATCGGTAAAGCCTACTTCCCGTACCTCTGCGGCGCTAAAAGCGAACTGTAAGATTTTCATTCCCGGCAAATGGAAGTCGTCGCGAAGACGCTCCACCTGCGGGGTAATAACCCCAAGGTCTTCGGCAATAATCGGCAAACCTTTGGCATATTCGCTGTTCTTTTTGAGCAATGCGCGCTGTACCGCTTCAAAAAAATGATGATCGGGGCCGGGCAGCCATTCGCCTTTTTCCGCCGTCGGAGCGCCGAAGGGTACCGCCCAATACGCTTCAAAGCCCCGGAAGTGATCGATACGAATATAATCGACGAGTTCTAAGCATGCGTCAATGCGGTCAATCCACCAGCGGTATTTATCGGCCTTCATCGCCTCCCAATTATAGAGCGGGTTTCCCCACAGCTGTCCCGTTGCGCTAAAATAGTCGGGCGGTACTCCTGCAACCGCTGTCGGTACGCCGTTTTCATCCAGCTGGAAAAGTTTTTGATTTGCCCATACGTCCGAAGAATCCGGTGCAACAAAAATCGGGATATCTCCGATAATCGAAATACCTTTTTCATTCGCATAGTGCCGAAGCCGCGTCCACTGTTCAAAGAAGAAAAATTGAATAGCCTTATAGCGGTCAATCTCGTGCCGATGTTCTTGCCCCCAGCGTTTTAATGTCTCAGGGTCGCGACACGCGAGGGCTTTCGGCCAATAGTTGTTCCAGAGTTTTCCGGATACGCCTTCTTGAGCTGCCTGCGCATCGTATACTTCTTTAATCGACATGAAAAGAGCATAGTCAGCAAGATGTTTATTCGCCTTTTGAAAGCGCCGGAAGACCGCTTTCAATTCTTCGCCGACGGAGCCACCGTCTTTAATCTTGTTAAGAAATGCCGATGCGGCTTTTTTTAAAAGCGGTATTTTCCAATAGACTACCGAACCGAAGTCGATATTACCATCTGTAGAGAGGTACTCCGGCAGCTTGATATCATCGGCAGTCAAATATCCTTGCTCCGAAAGTGTCTCCAAATCGATCAACAGCGGGTTCCCGGCAAAGCTCGAAAATGCCGCATAGGGAGAATCTCCGTAACCGGTCGGACCGAGCGGCAGTACCTGCCATAGCCGTATGTGTGCGGAATGAAGCCAATCGATATATTCATACGCGGATTTTCCCAGCGTTCCAATCCCTTCATTACTCGAAAAAGAAGTCGGATGGAGCAGTATTCCTGCAGAACGGTTTAAAAGCTGTGAACACATAGTATCTCCTGTTTGCGGATCGCGATTAGACAAGGGGGTATCTTTAAAAATTTCAAGTTTTAAAGATACCCTATAAATACCGCGAGAATTAATTAAAAGCCTTTGTTAATATTCACCGGGGAGAATGGTCACAGAGAACAATTCTTTGTCGTTTTTATCTTTATAAATACAGATTAATGTAAGACCATCGCTCCTAACTTGTGGAGCCAGTTGATTTGTTTTGAGCTTTTCTTTCAGCATCTCTGCTGCTGTTTTTTGGACAACAGCCCACTTTTGTGCGCTCAACTCTTCATATACACTGCCGGAATAAAGGTACGTATAAGCGAGCGCATGCAGTTCTTCTTTGTAGTCAAGTTTCGTTAGAGTGGTAAGCTCATCAACTTCTATAGGGCATTGCTTTGTTACCTCTTCTGCCACAGCATGATACAGACTTGCTTTCGAATTCGCAGTTTCAGCAGATGAGGAAGCCACCTCTTTTTCTTTCACAGCGCTAGCCGTTGTTTTACAAGAAGAAAAGCTCACCAAACATACTGCTACAACGGACAGTAATACTATCTGTTTTATATTTTTCAACAATTTCATGTATAACCTCGCATTAAGACTAGTCTTAAAAAAAGTGTATCATACCTTCCCGTTTATGAAAAGACGATGGATTGACATTGTGCATCGGGATATGTTGTTTTTTGGTGTAGAGAAATCACCTAACAATCACTTAATCCGATATTGCATGAACAAATAAATAATTTACAAGATATTGAAAATAATCTGAAAATGACTATAGTATGATTATATA
>CAJPTT010000011.1 GCA_905373565.1 uncultured Treponema sp.
ACGCAGTAGATGCCCCGCTATTTTCAAAAGGAATCAATATGTGTCTTCCATTTGCATAAATTCGGCCCTGACTTTGGCGAGCCGTTCCAATTCCCGTGTTATCGTGCGTTCGTAATTGAGCTTTTTTTGTGCGATCCGTTCTCGCTCATCCTCCCAATACTGTAGGTCGGTTAAAAAAAGGAACTGAAACTTCCGCACATTCGCTTTTTCCGCCCAAAGCGTTGCTTCTTTCCAATAAAATAAGGCGGTATTATAACAATCTTCTGCCATTTTTAGGCTTTCGATGTTTTGTTCCTTCCACGGCGCATTATAAAAATACGCGACCTGCTTATCGTATTTCATACCGAGCCTCAGGTGCTGTTCCACCATTTTGAGGTTTAAGTGCATCATAAACAGGTAGCGGTATTTTTCCCAATCCGTTCTGTCGTTTATTTTACCCAACGCATACAGGGGATTACAGAAATCCGCATTGATTGCCTTTTCAAGCCAATAGATATTCTCAAGCGTATCATCGGGATACTGCTGATAATGAATATGGTACAGCTTATAATACTGCTCTTTATACGTTACAAAGTATGCAGGCAGTATTGCCGTTTGGGCGAAAGAGAAAAAAAGTAACACTGCGGATAAGCAAAAATGCCTTTTCATCCTTTATATTATCGGCAGATTACAGACATTACTCCATATTTTTTCGTGAATTTCCGCTATGGTCTGAGCGGCGTCGATACGGATAATCCGCATATCCGGTTCCGTTTCCGTATAATATTGAAAAATCGACTGATATTCTGCTGCAACTTTTTGCTGAAACGCCTCTTTTTCGTATATTTCCCGCGGGATATTCCGCTTTTCAATCCGTTCCATTGCGGTTTTCGCAGGCAGATCAAAGAAAAAGAGGTATTCGGGAAGCGGAAACGGCGCATTGATTGCCTGTGCCAGCTCTTTTCCGGCGGCGAGCCCTTGATACGCGAGGCTGGAAAACAAATACCGGTCGGAAAATACCGCCTTTCCCGTTCGCAGCTGTTCCAGAATGCCTTCTTTACCATATATATGTTCGCAGCGGTCAGCGCCGAAAAGATATGCAATTGTTTGAGCATCCAAGCCTACAGCGCCGGAGAGCGCTTCGCGGATTAACTTTCCGATAGAACCGTCGGTAGGTTCACAAGTAAAATACACGGCATCCTGCCGTCCGCGGGCTGCAAACGCTTCCCGTAACAGCCGTATCTGACTCGTCGTCCCCGTCCCGTCCAGCCCCTCAAACACCACAAAATTTTTCAAAATCATCTAAAGCTTTTCCTTTTTTCCAGCAGGCAGACAAACACATCAGGTAGAATAGATAAAAGCGCAGAATCACGGAGACCGGGCAAGCATTTGAACCGCGAAGAGGTTCAACTCTGCTTGAACGGTTTTCGAGATTCTGCGGGGAGATGTAACAAAATGTCTGGTACGATTATCCGACCTATCATAACAATTTCTTTTTTGCTATAATAGCCCCCTGATGAAACCTGCCGTGCGAACTAAAGTAGAGTTTTTGCTATTTTTATGTATACTTATCCTCTCTTTAGTGATGCTTCGCCCTTTGATGCAAACGCTTGAAAAAAAGCTGTCGGCGGTGCGCTATCGAATCTTAACGGAGCTGGAGCAAACGTATAATGTACGCCTGTCCTACGAATCGCTTTCTCCTTCAATATTACGTTCGATTGCATTGCGGGATGTAAAAGTCTATGACGCCAAAGAGAATAGGGAAATCGCTTCTTTTGAAAATTTTTCCGTTCAATATCGTTTTTGGGCGCTCGTCTTCGGTAATACTACCGAGATTCTTGATTCCGTGAATATTGCAAACGGGTTTATCGATATAGACTTAGTTGAAAATAAAACCCTTGCCGAAAAATTCGGCACAATACTGCAAGGTTCAAGCCCTACAGTGCCATCTATCAGTACCGAACAAAAGCTTTCATTTTTTTCTTCTCAACTGATGGACGTACATATTAAAAATGTCCGGCTAAGGTTTAAGAATGCCGTACATGATATCAATGCAAGAATCATGGACGGATATCTCGGTATCGATTCGGAAACGGTAACGGTAAGTTTGAGCAGTACCGCGGCCTACCGCAATGCCGATTATACGGATATCGGTCATGCAGAAACAGCCTTTACTATGGAAGGAAAATTCAATAAGGATTTAACCGTCGGTTCGGCAGTTGCCGATTTTTCTCATATTTCTACCGATCGATTTGGCATATCTCGACTCAAGTTATTTGCGGATTATCGTGATAAAATTTTTACATTTAATACCATGCAGGATTTTCAGCCCATCGATGTTACTGCAAGTTGGAATATTGTAACAAACGATATAAACGGAAGATTCAGCTGCGAAAACTTTGCACCGCTGCAGTCTGTAACGCTATATGACGCCCCAAAAAGCATCGCGCAATTTACTTCATTAACGATGTCCGGCAACTTTCAGTTTATACTCTCAAAACAGCATATCCGGTGGGATACCGATTTGAGTTTTGCCATGCCGCCGCTTTCTTTTCCTTCGTACCGGCTTGCAGCCTCTCAGCTGAGGCTTGTGGCGGAAGGGGTCGACAAAAGCATTGACATTTCACGGCTTTCATTATCGGGAAAGGATGTAGATATCTTTTCAAAATTTGCTTTTAATTTCGACACAAGACTTCCTACCGGTAAGATTGCGGTAAAACGGTTCAGACTTCCATCGGGGGCTTCGGCGGCAGCGGATTTTCAATTTTTTAAAAAAGGGAATTCTTTCTTCTGCAATATACCATCGTTTACCGCCGGTGAGGGGGTGCTTCGTAATATCAACATAACTCTGAGCCCTTCCGATCAAAAGATAGATTATGCGCTTTCTGCAGAAGATGAGTACGGGCAGTACGGTTTTGACGGATCTTATATTTATAATGCAGGGAGCGCTGCTTCTTCGCCTCATTTTTTGGAGCTGCACGGAGCATTCGACGCCGTCGGTATCGGTACGCTCTGCAGCTTTATTCAAGCGGTTGTTCCCGAAGCGAATATACCGTCGGCAGCAGTTGAATCGCTTCAATACACGACCGAGTTTTATATTTCAAGTGACTTACGCAGTTTCTCTTATAACTGTATCAGATTTGTTTTAGTTTCAAATACACTTGATGATTTTTATGCACTGTTATCGTTGAAAGGCAATCAATCTTCTTTTGCATTGACCGATATTGAACTATCCTATAAAAACATGTCTGTCCGTGGGAATATTAATGCCGACTTTGAGCGTTTGAACGATATTATTTTTACCAGTTCTTTAGTTATTAACTCGATCGGCTACCAGATACAGGGAGTCCTTTCTCAGAATGTTCTTAATATTTACGGCGATTACGGTCTCGCAATTAGCGCACTTTACGAAAAAGGTGAGGGTTTAAAAGGAACGATTACAACCGATGAGATGCCGCTGCCTTTTCTGCCGTTCTTTCTAACCCTCGATTCGGAGTTTCAATACCGTAACCGAACGGATTGGCTCTATACAATTGAAACCGGATATGTCAGCTATGCAACACCCGCATCGTTAGGCCGGACAACAGTCGGGCTTGATTTTCACGGAAAAGCGGATCCGTCGGGATTGTTTTTGCCTGAAGTAAAGTTCGGTGATGTGGAAACGCTCACCGGTATGCTGACAATAACGGCGCCTACAACCGATAACAACGGCAAAACGGATTACAGTGTTGAGATGAAACTTGTTTCTCCCGATAATACGGAACAGCTTGATCTTGCGGCAGCTTTTAACTTTTTCGACCAAGGTATTTATGCCGGCGGCTCGCTTAAGCTCGATAATATTTCATTGTCGCGCTTTTTGTACACGCAAGGAAAGACGCATAGAGTGTCGTCTGATGCCGCCTTTTCAGTCTCTCCCGATTCTTTTTCATTTCGATTCGATTTGCCGCAATTTTTGATGTTCGTACAGGGACAAGATTTAAATGCATCCGGTTCTCTTACAATAGAAAACGAAAAAGCGGAATTGAACATCGCACAACTGGAGTGGGGAACGCACAAAGTGTCCGACGTAACAGGGTCATTTTCATTGGATGAGATGACCGGTCTGCTTGATGCCGATTATGCAGGGAAAGCTGCAAAGAAGCAGATGAAAGCACATATTCATACCATGTATACCGGCGTGCAGCCTGATGAAAAAACTAAGCGTACGTTGTTTTCCCGGCTTAAAAGCGTAACGGAACGTTTTACGATTACGACCTCCTTGAGTAATTGGCGGTTTGGGGATTCGAACGGAAAAGGCGCCGTACCGTTTTCCGTTATCAGGGATCCGGGCGTTACGGCATTTTATGCCGGGAAGAATGATGATATCACCGGATTTGTCTTAGATGACGGTGTCGTTTCGCTCCAATTGGCGGAATCCTTGCCGCTCAAGTTGAATTTGGACGGTACGATAAAAAAAGATGCTTTAAATCTGCACGTTTCCGATATTCGTGCTGATGTAAAAAAGATATGGGATATAACAGGTTTGGATTATGTGCTCTTTTACGGCGGAACCTTGACCGGAGATTTGGCTATCGGCGGTAAACCGCTGGAACCCGAATTTAACGGAAAGCTGGTCGGCCGGAAAATAACCGTTAATTCTCCCAATTATGCTCCGGAAATGTATGGTCCCGTTGCACTCGATATTATTGCGGATGGGACGGAGTTGGAGGTACCGTATACCGTATTGAAGGGGCCGTCTACCGATATTTGGGCGCGGTGCACTGCAGAGTTTTCGGGCTGGATACCGAATAATATTTCCGTTCAGTGCGGAACACTCGGGGCCAAAAAAGGAGTATTTAAAACCGATAATCTCTTATTCCAAGCGGACGGTTTTGTCGGCTGTACTGCTGAAATAAAGGTAACACCCACGCGTGTCGGTGTGTACGGTTCTGCACTATTTGATTCGGGATACTTCGTGGTTAAGTTTAACGATCTGGATAAGTTCAATGCAAAATATTCTAAAATCGCCAATATAGCATTTGATATGAAGCTCGATTTACAGTTGGGACATAAGGCGGAATTCCGCTGGCCGACTGCGGATTTTCCTATCTTACGGACGCTCGTACCTACCGAAACACCGCTGTCGCTCATCGCCGATGCCGGTACCCGCAAGTTTACGATAGCCGGTGATGTAAAGATGCGGGGAGGCGAGGTATTCTATATTAAACGTAGCTTCTATATCCGTGAAGGAACTATCACTTTTGCCGACATTACAAAGGAAATTGAACCGCTGGTAACCGTAAGAGCGGAAATCCGCGACCGCGATCCCGGTTCAGGTGAACCGTTGCGGCTTATTTTGACGGCAAAGGATCAGCCGTTATTCAGTTTTAATCCTACACTCAATTCGGATCCGCCTCGTTCTACCAATGAGATTATGCAATTATTGGGACAGGTTGCCATCGGTGATACGAGAAGAGATAATGTATGGCAGAATCTGCTGGTTACCAGCTCCGATATTCTGGCACAGGTAGGTTTTCTAAAAAAAACGGAAAATAGAGTGAGAGATTTTTTACGATTGGATGCTTTTTCCTTCCGTACGCTGTTGTTGCAAAATGCTATTTTCGGCAACCTCTTCACTATAAACCAGAATACTGCTTTAACAATGAGTAACTATCTTGACAATACGAGTGTTTATATAGGGAAATATTTCGGTTCAGCTATTTATGCGGATGCGCTGCTGCATTTAAGTCACTATGATTCAAAATTGATTAAAAACGGCGGCTCACAGCGTCCTGTTTATAATGATCTTTTATTTCAGCCTGAAATCGGTTTGGAGATGGCAACTCCCTTCTTTTTGCTTCGTTGGTCGGTCGCCCCTACAAAACCGGATACTTTATTTGTAGGAGATGCGGGATTGACTTTTTCATGGAGATATTCATATTAAACTCAATACCTTAAAAAATGGTATTATCCTGCGGGTTAGAAGAAATACCGGATGGCAGTGCTATTCCGATCATATAATTAATGTAAATGCGATAGAGGAGTTTTTAATGTTAAAAAAAGTGATAGCCGTAACGGTGTTCATGTTATCCGTCTGCTTTTTATGGGCACAAGCTCCCGATAATTGGTATGAAAACAAACCGATAGCAAGTATCGTTTTTCAGGGATTGAACAGCGTATCAAAAACCGAAATGAACGGTGTTTTTGATTCGTTTAAAGGCAAGCCTTTTTCCGATGAAACGTATTCGGAAATCCTGCAAAAATTATATGCACTCGATTATTTTTCCAATATTGTGCCGAAGGCCGTTCCTGCAGACAGCGATTATCAATATGTAAGGCTTGAATTTGAAGTGACGGAAAAACCCGTCATTACGTTGATAAAAATAACCGGGAATAACCGCATTTCACGCGGCGATTTATTATCAAAAATCGTATTGAAGAAAGGCGACATCTACAATGAAATAAAAAAGAATGCCGACGAACAAACCGTCAAAAACTACTATATAGAAAAAGGTTATGCATCTGCTGTTGTAAATTCGAACGTTTCCGATAACCCTCAAGGGGGCGTTATCCTTGAATTTACCATTACGGAAGGAAAGCAAACGATTGTTTCGGAAGTTTCTTTTCAGGGTAATACCGCTGTCGGGCAAAAGGCTTTAAAAGGCGTTCTTGCTACCAAACCGGCAAAATTCCTCGTAAAAGGGATTTTTAAAGAAAGTGCACTTGAAGAAGATAAGACCGCCATTCAGCAATTCTACGGGGAGCGTGGTTATATCGATGCTCATGTTGAAAATATTGTTCGGGATATAGATTCGGAGTCCGATCCGCAAAAAAATATGGTAAAGCTGACGTATGTTATTATGGAAGGAGAACAATATTTCTATGATGGAACTTCTTTTGAAGGGAATAAGATTTTTTCTACCGAGGATTTGAGCTCTAAAATACGACTGACGCAGGGCACTATTTTGAATATGAAAAAGTTTGAGCAGGGCTTCCAAGCAATTGCCGATATGTATTTTGAAAACGGTTACACTTCAAATTATATTGCGAAAGCGATACAGCGCGATTCGGCAACGAAAAAGGTGTCATTCGTTATCACTATTGTTGAACGGAGCAGGAGTCATATCGAAAATATCATTATCCGCGGTAATAAGCGGACAAAAGACTACGTTATACGCCGTGAGCTTTTATTCGAACAGGGCGATGTGTTCTCAAAATCCAAGTTTACCAACAGTTTGCGCAATTTATTTAATCTCCGTTATTTTTCGACTGTCGTGCCTGATGTGCAGCCCGGCTCCGAACAAGATCTGATCGATGTCATACTCAATGTCGAAGAACAGTCGACGGCCAGTATTCAATTCGGTGTTACGTTTTCGGGTATTTCCGATGCGGATAGCTTTCCGCTTTCGTTGTTTGTACAGTGGCAGGAACGTAACCTTGCAGGACGTGGAAACGAGTTGTCGGTTAATGCTACCGCCGCAACCGATAAGCAAACAGTCCAGCTCGGGTATGCCGAAAACTGGTTCCTCGGTTATCCGGTTACGCTTGGATTTGATCTGTCGCTTACGCATAAATCGTTGTTTGATTATCAGGATATGGTATTCCCTTACGGCCCGTTCAAAAGCAGGGAAGAATTTGAAAAAAATCAAGATTTAGCAAACGCATACCGGATGCATTACCATCGATTTGAAACGACATTCGGCGTACACACCGGCTATCGATGGTACCCCCGGTACTGCACAATTACGCTGCGCGGCGGGATTAATTTTTCGTTGGTAAAGAATTTCTATGATACTTCGCTATACCGTGCATCGGACCCGACGGTGCGGCAACAGCAGGCTAACTGGCGGCTTAGTAACTCATTATGGACGCGCATCTCATTTGATGGACGCGATATTACTTACGACCCGTCAAAAGGTTGGTTCTTGAGTCAACAGCTCTCTTTTTTCGGTATTATTCCTAAAGTGGAAGACGAATATTTTGTCCGTTTTGAAACAAAATCGGAGGCGTATTTTACCCTGGTGGACTATCCCGTTTCTGAAATTTGGAATTTAAAATTCGTATTGGCCTTCTATACCGGCTTCTCGTTCCAACAGCCGATGCCGAACCGCCTTATCGGAGATACCAGCAAGCTTGCAATCGATGGGATGTTTACCGGCCGCGGCTGGATGACGCTCGGTTCTGCAGGGAAAGGAAATGTGCTGCTTAATCACTGGATGGAGTTCCGATGGCCGTTAGCGCACGGTATCCTTTCTTTTGACTTTTTCGCCGATGCGGCTGCCGTCAAAAAAGATATGGCTGACTTAAAGACCTTTAAGATCGACGATTACTATTTCAGCTTCGGCCCGGGATTGCGTTTTGTTATTCCTCAATTCCCGTTACGCTTGATGTTTGCCAATACCTTTAAAGCAGAGAATGGAAAATTGGTGTGGGGAAACGGTAAAAACGCCGACTGGCGATTTGTATTGTCGTTTAATGTACCTAACTTATAGACAGGAGGGGAATGGATGAAAAAATATACTTTTATATTGATTTGTCTTTTAGCGGGCGCCGTTGCTGCATCGGCACAGCAGATAACTCGCTTTGCAGTTGTCGATACTTCTCGTATTTATGCTACCTTTTTGAGGGATTCCCGTTCCGTTCGCGACTATCAGGCAAAACAGGCAAAATATCAGGCTGAAACGCAGCGGATGTCCGATGAGATTATCGCGCTCCGTCAACGAAAGGTGGATGCGGAAGCAATCGGAAAAACCGACGCCGTGCAAAAATATCAAGCGGAAATTGACGCAAAGACAAGCTTTTTACTTGAGTATTCCAAGGCATGTAACGATGAATTGGCAATGCTGCGAAAAAGTCTTGTGAGCGACGATGTATTTTATGCTCGTCTCTATGCTGCAATTAAAAAAATCGCGGAAAGTCAAGGGTATACAATGGTACTGAATTTACAGCAAGGTGAAGCTATCATTTGGTACAGCCCGACCGTCGATATTACGGAAACCGTTATCCGAGAACTTAGCTCCAACTAATATGGCAAAACCGGCGTCTATCACCCCGATGATGCAGCAATATCTCTCGATAAAGGCGCAGTATAAGGATGCTGTACTCTTTTTTCGTCTCGGCGATTTTTATGAGATGTTCAATGACGACGCAATCGAGGTGAGTAAGCTGCTAAATCTGACGCTGACACAACGGACGGGAAGCCCGATGTGCGGTATTCCCTATCACGCTTCGCGTATTTATATTGCACGACTGCTGCGTGCCGGAAAAAAGGTTGCGATTTGTGAGCAGGTTTCGGATGTCGTTCCCGGTGAACTTACCGAACGAAAAATTGTAGAGGTGATTACCCCCGGTACCGCTACCGGCGAAGATTTCCTTGAACAGGGGCAAAACAATTACCTTACAGCAGTCTACTGCACACCGAAAGAGATTACCTGCGGCGCCGTTACGGATGTGTTTATCGGTTTTGCCTACCTTGACGTCAGTACGGGAGAGTTTTTTGCAACTTCTTTTCCTCGATCGGATTTTGCCGAGCAATTTAAAAAAGAACTTGGCCGTATACAGCCGCGGGAAATTCTTATTCAAATATCGCTTGCCGATTCGGTTCCGATCTTAAAATCCTTGTGCGGAGAATATCCGCAGATGCTGCAAAACCTCTATCCCGACTGGCATTTTTCCGCCGTTTCTGCCGAAAAGCGACTCTGTGCATGCTTCGGTACCGAAAATTTGAAGTCTTTTGGATTAACTGCCGCTTCTCCCGAATTACCGCCGGCAGGTCTGTTGCTGCAGTATTTGGAGCAAACTACGGGAGCCGCATTGCCTCATATTACGGGCATAAAAGTGTATCGCGACTCCGATTTTGTGATGATGGATGATGCCACCCGTAAAAACCTTGAACTGCTGCAAAACCTGCATGACAGTACCGAGGCGTTTACGCTGTTTGAAACCGTCAACTATACGAAAACGGCGATGGGGACGCGCCTTTTACGGCAATGGCTCTATCATCCGCTGCGGACTGCCGAAGAAATAGGTGCACGGCTGGATAAAACCGCACTGCTTTTCCGTAATGAAAAGGCGTTGGCTGCCGTTCGAAATACGCTTTCTTCCGTGTTGGATATTCACCGGCTTACCGGCAGGGTGGCAATGCAGCGGGCGCACGGAAAAGATCTGTTAGGAATTAAGCAGAGCCTGAACGCCTGCATTGAACTCGCGCAGCTGAGCAAACGCAATGCTCTCTTTTTTTTGCGGCTGCCGCAGGAACTAAGCGGCGAGATAGAACGGCTCGATATGCTCTTGGATAACAGCATCGCCGAGGATTGCCCGATTGCGCTTACCGAAGGCGGACTGATTAAGCCGGGGTGGTCGGAAAAACTGGACGAGCTGCGCGATACGCGGGATAACGCCAATAAGCTTTTGGAAAATTATTTGGAAAAAGAGCGCAAAAAATCGGGCATTAAAAATTTAAAAATTAAGTACAACCGGTTAAACGGTTATTTCCTTGAAGTTACCCACGGCAGCCTTAAAACAGCGGAAATCCCCGAGCATTTTATCAGACGGCGTTCGCTTGCCTCATCCGACCGCTTTACGACGGAAGCATTAAGCAAACTCGAAACAAAGTTGAATGACGTTGGCGAAAATATTATTGCGTGCGAAAAAGAACTGTTTCTTGCAGTGCATGCGGAAGTATACAATAGGATTGAGTTGTTGCATCTCCTTGCAAAAGAAATCGCGGAATTGGACGTGCTGCAATCATTTGCGTATTCGGCGGCGCTTCACGCATGGGTCAAGCCTGAGTTTTCCGCCGACGGTCTTTTGGATATCCGTGAAGGCCGGCACCCCGTAGTAGAACACCATTTACCGGCCGGCGAATTCGTACCGAACAGCATAAAGCTCTCTTCTGATTCTGTCTCGGATGTTCCGTCTTTTGCACTCATTACCGGCCCCAATATGGCAGGAAAAAGCACCTTTTTGCGGCAAACCGCCCTCATTACGCTGCTTGCACAGGTAGGTTCTTTTGTACCGGCGGAAAAAGCGCTGCTTACCCCCGTCGACTGCATTTTCTGTCGCGTCGGCGCCAGCGATAACCTTGCCCGCGGAGAGTCTACTTTCCTTGTCGAAATGACCGAAACTGCATATATTTTACGAAATGCTTCGGTCAACAGCCTTGTTATCATGGATGAGGTCGGCAGAGGGACTTCGACGGGAGACGGACTTTCAATCGCGCGGGCGGTGAGCGAATACCTCTTGCACACTATCGGTGCGAAAACCCTCTTTGCCACCCATTATCATGAGCTGGCACAGCTTATCCATCCGAGGCTGCAAAAACTGTGTTTAGATGTGCTGGAAACCGAAGGAAAAATCGTATTTTTAAAGAAAGTTATCGAAGGTATTGCAGCCCACTCGTACGGCGTACACGTCGCGGAGCTGGCAGGGCTGCCGGAAGCGGTCATACAGCGGGCAACGGAGTTGCTGAACGCACATACTCCGGGTGATGCTGCTTCCACAGATTTCACCGTTCCGGAAAAGAAAAAAACGCATCCTGAAAATAATCTTTTTAGCGATGAAGAGCTCGTTATCAATGAAATCCTTTCTACGAACACCGACGATACCACCCCGCTCCAAGCCCTGCAGATGCTCACTCGCTGGAAAAAAACACTTCTGCCCGGCGACTAAAAGCTACAACAGTCCTTATCTCGGCTGCAGGCAACCGCATCAGACCAAATAGATACAAGTCGCAGAAGCATTACGGGGGAACTAAAAAAACGGCCTGATGCGTTTGCCCTGACCATATACTTGCATTTTTTGACTGTTCCGATTATGATAGGGGCATCACACATATCAAGGAGTATGACTATGGCTTATAAGATCTCCGATGCTTGCGTTAATTGCGGTGCATGCGAGGGCGAATGCCCCGTGGGCGCTATCAGTGAAGCGAATGGAGCGCGCGTTATCGATGCTGATGCTTGTATCAGCTGCGGTGCATGCGCAGGCGTTTGTCCTACGGAAGCAATTTCCGGAGAATAACGCTTAAGGTTCTTTGCGGCAGTTTCGGGACCGGTATATGCAAGACGGTTCAGTATGCACAGACTGCCGCAAAGAAATCTAAGGAAAACCTCTAAAACGGAAGTTTTTAGAGGTTCCCTACAAAAGGTTTTAAGAGTGGAAAAATATTTTTACAAAATAGCTGCCGGTTACAAAGCATTCTTTTTTAAAGTATGTACGTTTGTCCTGCTGTTCGGCGCATGTCTTCTATTCGCTTTCTGTATCGTATATCCGCTCTGGCTGTTGGCAACCCGATATACGCAAATTTACACAGGCATAACGCTCGTACTTTTTTTTGCGTTGGTGTCGGTTTTTATTGTTAAACGAAATATAAAAAACTATAAAACTCATCCGCGGAAATTTCTTTATTCGCTCATAAAAAAACTCATCCTTTTAGGAGGAGTTATACTTTTTTTTCTATTTATTTTTACGTATCATCGCGTGCTAGCTCTTTCATCTCTTATCCTATCGTTTGCATTATACGGTTTCGTAGCTTTCGGGTTTTCGGAAGATCGGATGTAGCGTTGTCGGCATGAAAAAACTCCCGTTTTGCTGTGCAATTCTCTTTTTTATTGCTGCTATTGCAGCAGCCGAACATGCGGAGCTGCCGCTTATACCGGAACTGTCTCCTCAAAACCATATTTTTCAACAATATAGCGATGATGTGCTTTATGCACGAAAGGCGCTTGCAGCGGGAAAAACCGCACGTGAATTACCGCTGCAATTTTACCGCTATAAAGCGCAAAAAGAAGATACCATCATTCGCATCGCTGCCCGCTGCAGTATCCCTTATGATGCGCTCATCACCTTAAACGGGATCGAATCGGTAAAAACGAATATTTCCGATAAAATGCTTTTGTTACCGACTTTACCTGCCCTCTATCTTCCCGAAAAAGCGGTTTCGGATATCGAAAAATTAATCGACGCACTGAGTAAAAAACTTAAAACGGAATCTTTTTCAATTGTACTTCCTTCCGCTGCAGATCCTAAAAAAAAGATACGGGTAGAATGCTTTCCGAATGCGATGCTTGACAGTACGATACGCAGTTTCTTTTTTGTACCGTTCTACCGATTCCCTTTGCAGCATGCAGTTGTTACTTCGAACTTCGGTATGCGGAAAAGCCCCTTTACCGGCAAATCAACCTATCATGCCGGTATCGATCTTGCGGCTCCAACCGGTAGTCCCGTGTATGCATGTACGGCAGGAACGGTTATCGAAACCGCATACAGCAATATCTACGGCAATTATGTCCTTATTCGCCACGATGACGGAAGGGAAAGTCTCTATGGCCATTTAAGTCGAATTAAAGCCCGCTTGTACGAAAAGGTAAAATCAGGTACAATAATCGGAAACGTCGGTTCTACAGGACTTTCTACAGGGCCGCACCTGCATTTTGAGGTACGCGAGCAAGGGAAGGCAAAGAATCCGGCTCTTTTCATCGATACAAAGAAAACAAAGACATGAAGCAGTTCCTGTGTATAACATCATATTTTTTCTTTTTTGCCGTTTCGTTTTTTTATCCTGACAGCTTTAGGGTAAGCAAGGTTCATATATATACCTTTGATATGGAGGTGTTTGATCCGGTTTCACTGACTATCGGTTATAACGATGCCGTCTCCTTTTCAGTTAAGGGCGATTTTTTATTTTTAGAAGGGATCGAACTTGAAATAAAACAGAATAAAACAAGTATGAATTATCCGAATTCGATTGCCTATACGGTATATACCGACATCAAACCTGAACCTGTGGAAAACAGTATCGACTATTCTGCAAAAAAAATCAGTACGGCTTTGCTGCCGAATAGATTTTCCCATATCATGAGGATACCGGTAAAAAAGGATTACACGTTTAAGCAGATAAAGAATAGTGAGCTTTTGCCGTATGTCGGCAGCATTGCTGCAGCAAGGCCTGTTATGCTGCGGTTAAATCCTGTGATGAAAGGCTTACCCGACGATTTTGAACAAGCTTCTTTTACGGTTATTATCCGTCCGTTGCTGATCGCCGAAGGCGGTCTAAAATTAAATCTTCAATTCCCCGATAAAGAACAGAAGTCCATCACCGTACAGCTGAACAATGAATATCTTACGCAGTTTGATGATTTACAACTGTTACTGCCGGGGACGTATTCCGTAAGTATCGGTTCCGATGCTTATCGTACCGAAATGCGTTCATGTATTATCGAACGGGGTAAAATTACGCAGCTTGAGGTGCATCTGAAATCGATTACACCGTTACTGCATATTCAGGCGCCGGAAAATGTAGCGGTCTTTCTTGATAATCAAGAGATAGCGCCTTCAAAAGAACCGCTGCCGGTTGCCGTGGGTGTGCATACTGTCGTCTTTAAGATGGGAAGTTATGAACTAACCCGTCAAATGACCGTCGAGGAAGGAAAAACCTACGAACTGACGATGACGATGGATGTCCTCTTACAGGAAATCTCAAATTAAAGTTAAAATAACGGAGAACCTCTAAAAACTGCGGTTTTTAGAGGTTCTTATTAAGGTTTAGTGCATCGAAGCCGATATATAAGGTATCAGTCGGTTAGTTCCCCTCCCACCCATTAACCGGCTGATAGCCAGACGGCGGGCCGGTTCTTTAACCGGCTTTTTTTTTAAACGCAGAGGATCATTCCCAACACTGTTGCCGTTAAAAGACAATTTTAATACCGGCTTTGATATTTAATGAATTGGCAATCTTTCCGGATGTGTTTGAATCTTCTATTGTCTCGGTTTTATCATTGCTGTATCTTGTGCTCCTTTTTGTGTATACGGGAGCATAGATCGTATCGGATATGCCGCCGTAAATCCCTATCATTTTGGTAAACATATAGGAAATATTCAAATTTATCCCGCCGCCGATATTAGTTTGCGATTTTGCTATTTTTTCATTTCTTCTTGTATAGTTACGTCCGCTACCGCCGATGCCGATTCCGGCGCCGAGCGTAAGATCCATCTTTTTTATGGGGTGAAATACATAAAAAAATCCGAATTGGCTGTCGATTACATACGTCAAGTTCCCGTTCCATCTGGTTATGGTAGATGTGCTCGTAGATGCGTCCTTTATATGTGTTCCCTCGATAATTCTTTTCCCAAAAGCAAAGTTTACAGTTCCGTATACTCCGAAATTTTTGACAAATTCGGCGCCGAACAGCACATTCAGGCCTCCGGTATGGGTTGACCACGTATCGGTTCTTCCGTTATTGACAGTAGAGCGACTGGCAAAATAGGTGTATACAGGTCCTATATCAAGACTCAGTTTTACTTTAGCGGAAAGAAACCCTACCGAAAGTACCGTTAGTAAAAAAAAGATACAAATGCTTCTTTTCATTATGTTGTATCCTCCAAAAAGGTATAAAGTTATCGCAAGTATGGCATGTTTACCGGTTTCAGTCAAGAAAACCGATGCGATCAAGGTAAACGCATCAGGTTGTTTTTGTTTATATTCCCG
>CAJPTT010000012.1 GCA_905373565.1 uncultured Treponema sp.
CTTATGCAGTCGGGTATGTGAATGTCAGTCATTTCTCGCAAGCCTTCCGAAAATTTTATGGAAGAAGTTTGAGGGGGTTAATTAAGTAGAAAACCTTTTACTTTCTTTTTGCACTGAGGTTATATACCTCATTATCAGCTCTTGATGAAATTACTAAAATATACATCTGCTGCTTTTTTTCATTCTCAATTAATGTATAAACAACCCGTGCTGCGAGCGGATGATATTTTATCTCCCAATGCACATACTACTCCAATTCGACATCTATATTATCTAAATCCGATTCTGAAATTCCATATTTTTCCATTATATTTTTGTGAGAAATAGGATTTGCCTGTTCTGCAAGCCGTTTATGAGCTTCTGCAGCAAGCAACGCATTTTCATATTCTTCCATTATTTCTTGATAATCTTTTGGACTCATTAAAATACATTCAGGAATATTATTTTTTACCACAATTCGTGTTCCATCTTTTTTTACCTCGGCAAAAATTTTATTAGCTTCTCCTTTATTGAAGCGGCTGATAGGAATTATGGCATTTAATATATTAGCTGTTTTCAAACTGTTCACAAAAACCTCCTGTCACTAAATCCTGTCTTTAATATATAGAACAATTTTATTATTGTCAAATTAATTGATAAATATAATAATACCTATTTGGGACGTCATAAATTCCGATTGGGGTAGAGCGGCCTATACTTTTTCGTAAAATATTAACGAACATTATTGGATGATAAAAACACAACGGTCAGCAAAGCCGTTTATGCAGTCGGGTATGTGAATGTCAGTCATTTCTCGCAAGCCTTCCGAAAATTCTATGGAAGACGCCTGATGGGCAACATCGATGAAATAGACATGTCTTTTTTCATACAGCTTTTCCGGAATATCATCGATAATTCTGATAGAAGACACATCGCAGCCGCTTTTTTTTGTACGATAACTATCGGGACGGCTGTTTTTATATGCATTATACTCTCCGTAGGTTTTGGAGCAAAAGATGAATATCATTCAATCATTTAACGGAACGATGGCTTATATTGAAAGAACTATTGAGACAGGGTGTGATGAAGCGGAGATTGCGCGCATTTCCGGTTATTCCTATCCGCTATTCAGCAGAATTTTTTCGATATTGGTCGGGTATCCTTTAAATGAATATCTCCGTTTTAGAAAGCTCAGCCGAGCCGCCGCCGATTTGCGCAATACCGATGCTAAGATTATCGACATAGCATTGGCGTACGGCTATGAATCGCCTGATTCTTTTGCAGCTGCGTTTAAGAAATTTCACGGCGTCAGTCCGAGCGCGGTTCGAAACGGAAAAGAATTTAAATCATTTGCTCCAATTAAATTATCTTTAACTGTCAACGGAGGGCAAACTATGGAAGTCAAAATTGAAAAAAAGGGCGGATTTACGCTTGCAGGTATTCAAGTCGATGCGGATCAAACCAGTGATTTTCCGAAAGTCTGGAACAGCCTTTTTGAAAAAGCTTCGCACGAAGAACTTGCAAAACTCGGAAACGGCAGGAGCTTCGGCATCTGTTCCGAGGTAAAAGACGGCAAAATGTTTACCTATGCAGCGGCATATGATTGCGGTGACGCACAAAAGGCTGCCGAACTCGGCTTGTCGGTGATGCACATCCCTGAAGCAGAATACGCAGTAGTCCAGCTGAAAGGCCCCGTTCCCGACTGCATCCACAAAGGCTGGAAGTATGTTATGGAAACCTTCTTTCCCGAACAAGGGTACTGTCATGCCGGTACTCCCGACTTTGAAGCATATTCGGAAGGAGATATGTACAGCAAGAATTACACGATGGAGCTATGGGTGCCTATTGTAAAGGCATAAGGCTGTGAATTACTCTTCCTCCGCAGTCCTGTCGCTGCGGGGGAAGCTGTATTCTTTCAATCTTCATAGTGCCCTTTACATGAAACAATATAGATTATGCCGTCTTTCTCGTAGTAGACAATTCGATTCGTATTATCAATACGTCTGCTCCACATACCGCTTAAATTTCCCTTTAGGGGTTCCGGTTTACCTATCCCCTCAAAAGTACTTCGCTGAATATCTTTGATAAGCCCGTTTATTTTTTTCAGTGTCTTCTTGTCCTGTGCCTGCCAATATAAATAATCATCCCATGCTCTATCTTCCCATAATAGCCGCATTACTCTGCCTCAATCAACTCATGCTCGGCAAAATGAGCCTTTCCTTCTTTTATATCACGCACAATATTTTCAAGATAGCGGATATTACTTTCAGAATAGAACGGGTCAATGGCGACTTCAAAAGGTATGCGCTTTTCTCTGCCGACTTTTTTTGCAAAAATCGTAAACGCCGCACTCATAGAAAGCCCTAATTCGGAACACGTCTGTTCCATACTCTTTTTTACATCTTCGTCTAAACGAAAATTCACATTTACTGCTTGTGCCATATTTCCCCCTGTGTTACTTCTATGATAAATCGGCTAATAAAAAATAGCAAGCATCTTCATTATGTTTTCTTTAATTTGTAATGAAGATATGGTAAACCTGTTCGGAAACTTCCGTTTCGGAACAGGTTACCTTGAAAAGTGAACAACAGCGACTTTTTTTTAAGCTTATGTTTTATAGTGCCTGTGTCGGCTTTGAATTTCTTGTTATGGCATATTATTATGCATAAGCGTAGGCTTTTATTTCTTCTAATTGTGGAGCAAGCTCTAACTTTGCATTTCTTATATCAATATCATCCTGCAAAGCCATAAAATAACCATCTGAAACTCCAAAGAATTTTGCAAGTCGTAAAGATGTATCTACAGTAATTCTTCTGCGATTATGAAGAATATCCTGAATGCGAGATGTAGGAACCTTAATTTCCTGTGCTACTTTATATGCGGAAAGTCCAAGAGGAATCAAGAATTCTTCATTTAAGATTTCACCCATTGTCGGTGTTTCGATATACTCTGCCATAGTTTTCTCCTAGTGGTAATCCACAATTTCTACATTATAAAAGTGTCCGTATCCGCAAAAGTCTTTATCATAAGTGTATTATGCACATAGAGCGTGTATATGTCAAACAGACTTTTTTTAAGCGGCGTAAAGCCGCGTTAATATTTTATTAAAGGATGGGTTCTCCTTGATTCTCCTGTTTTACCAAAGCTCGAAATTTGACCTGATAAATATAATAATACCCGTTTGGGGCATAATAAATTCCGATTGGAGTAGAGCGACTTATACTTTTTCGTAGAATATTAGCGATTAATATTGAAAGATAAGGTAACCTGTTTTGAAACTGACTTTCAGAACAGGTCTATAGTATAAGGCATTTGAAACAAACGTGAGAATTATTAAAAAAGCGGGGTATCTTATCCTTGTTTTGGTGTGCGTGTCCTTTCCGCAGTCCTGCATGCGGGGTTGCTGTGGGGGGAGGCTGATTATTTTCTATGCTCAATAATCCATCCTTTTATGTCATTTTTAGACATTTTCCCCGAAGCAATGTCTAAACCAAAATCAATCAATTCTTGTTGTGAATAATTTACTTCAATATTATTCAACTTTAAAAAAAGCAACATTAAATGTACGCCGATTCTTTTGTTTCCATCTACAAAAGGGTGATTCTCAATCAAAGAGTAGCACAGCTGCGAAGCCTTGTCTAAAATATCAGGATAAAGATTGTTCTCGCCAAAAGTTTGAAATGGTGTTTTCAATGCTGAATCCAAAAGCTGCGCGTCACGTATACCATCCATACCGCCTGTCTTTTCGATAAGAGACCTGTGGATTTTTGCTACTTGTTCATACTCAAAGAAAATCATTTAGCCAATTCCTGATACACTTGCTTATTCTGATTGATGAGAGAATCGGAAATCGCAAAAAGTTTTTCATCAGAAACGGTATGATACGCTTGTCATCTTCCAAAACGGTTATTATTACTTTTCTGCCGTTATAGTATTCAAGCGAAGAGTAATCCGTAAGAATGGTGTTTCCCTGAATAATTCCAGTTATTGCAAACATTTTGCTGCCTCCGGGTGGTATTATAGCATATATTGATTGTTTTTTTACAGAGCTTTTCATAAACATACCCTCTGGTACTCTGATTCGAAGGATGGGATTATTGGGCATCTCTAAAAACTCGGTTAGATTTGCTTCGCATCCTTCGGAATAGAGATGCCCGATTGTCTATGCAAAAACCGCAGGCCTTTCCGATTGGAGCATTGCAGTAACGCATATTTTTCCGAATATTATGCCGAGCCTTATCGTACTGTTGACGATAGGAATCGGCGATGCGGTACTGATGCTCTCCGGCTTTTCATTTTTAGGGATCGGATTGCCTGCGGGGACGCCGGAATGGGGCGCGCTGCTGTCGGCTGCAAAAAGCAGCTTTATTCGCGCTCCGCGATTCGCCGTTTATCCCGGACTTTGTATCTTCTTTGCCGTATGCGCCTGCAATATAACGGGGGAAGGTTTGCGCCGTTTCTTTTCTCCGTATCAAGGTTCCGTACAGGAAAGCATCGATGAATGAAGCGAGTATGCTCATGCCGCAATATGCACAGTATACGGGAGACCCGGCGAAGGTGGAACCGATCCTTTCCGTAAGCGGCTTGTGTATCGAATATCCGAATGAAAGAACGAAAATACGCAATATCGGTTTTTCCATTGCGCGGGGAGAAACGTTCGGTTTGATCAGTGAAAGCGGCAGCGGAAAAAGTTCCGTGTGCAAAGCGATACTCGGCTTACTCAAAGACCGTGCGCAGCAAAGCGGCAGTACCCGGCTGTGCGGTAAAGAACTGCTGCGATTATCCCCAAAGGAACAACAGAAAATCAACGGAAAGGATATCGGGTATGTCATGCAAAATCCTCATGCGGCATTCGATCCGTGTATGAAAATAAAGCGCCATTTTACGGAAACGATTAAGGCACACCGTCATTGCAGTACACGTGAGGCTTTCCGGCTGGGGTATGAACTGCTCCGTGCCGTAGGTCTTTCCGATGCGGAACGTGTTATGGAAAGCTATCCGGGGCAATTAAGCGGCGGGATGCTGCAGCGGGTTATGGTTGCGATTGCCGTTTCGCTGCACCCCGTGTTGCTCATTGCCGACGAGCCGACCGGCGCACTGGATGCCGGTAATTGCGGTATTGTTTTACAACTACTTGCAAAAGCGGTAAGAGAGACCCAAGCCGCATTGCTGTTTGTTTCGCACGATATGAATGCCGTTGCGAATATTGCAGAACGTATTGCCGTGATGAAAGAGGGTGAAATAGTAGAGACAGGAACCGCCGAAACGGTTCTGAAAAATCCCCGGCATCCGTACACAGCCGAATTACTATCCGCCTCGCAATTCGCTATCGAGGAGAACCGATGCTTGAAGTAAAACAGGTAACAAAACGCTATACGGACAACAGCCGGAAAGGCAGCGTACCGGTGCTGGAGGATTTTTCGTTGACGATCGAGGACGGAGAGACGGTCGCGCTTATCGGCGAAAGCGGCAGCGGAAAAAGTACCTTGGCGCGTCTTATCTGCGGTTTTGAAAAACCGACTGTAGGCAGCATCCGGTGGGACGGCGAGGATGTTTTTCCGCTTGCCTGCAGGAGAACGCTCTACCGGCATATTCAACCCGTGTTTCAGGATAGCCTGAACTGCTTTGACCCAAGGCAAAAAATTAAGAAAAGCCTTTGCGAGCCGCTGCAGCATTTTTGCCGATTTTCTGAAAAGGAGTGTATGGCTCGGCTTGCTCCGCTGCTGGATACCGCCGATATTCCTGCCTATCTTTTGGAAAAGTATCCGCATGAATTGTCGGGCGGTCAGCAAAAAAGGATATGCATTATCCGTGCGCTATCTATCAGACCGAAGCTCGCCGTCCTGGATGAAGCCGTCGCGGGGCTTGATCCTACGGTGATGCTGCATATCCTTCAGCTCTTAAAACGGCTGCAAAAAGAGACGCAGTGCGCATATTTGTTTATCACACATGACCTGCGGGCAGCTGGTTTTATGACCGGTGATAAAGGAAAAATTATTCGATTTAATATCGGCACGGATGGCGGTGGTTCCACGTAGAAGCGATGTTTCGACGATAGTCGAAACTCGCAGTCAAAAATGTACATGGATGTACACTTTTGACGAGCGGCACGGGATAGAAGCGGTATCCTTTTTATTGCAGGGCTCATTACTGTAGCTGCCTTCGACGTGAGGAGAAGCGCAGCCGGTTTTTGCAAACGCAATCAACAACCCCGACGCAGAGCATCGGGGTATGTTGTTCTCATAAGGTGGTTGCAGTCGGGTTTAATACCCTTTGTTACGACGCAGAGCGTCGGGGTATTAAACCCTCCGCGCGAATAAAAAGATACAAGCGGATAGCCCGGTTTTTGCGCTTGCGCAAAAAGCCGCCCCAAAAAATAAAACAATGGAGGTTTGTATGAATACAAGAAAAATACGGTGGATTGCAGCGGTGTCGGTTGCGGCGCTGATTGCCGTGTTGGGATGCAAAAATGCGTCGGAGATAAAAGGCCGTGATGAGTTGATTGTCGGAGAAGCGGTCGATTTTGCAAGTTATGAGCCGATTGGGATTATGGACGGGCTTGGGTTTTCTCATTATTCGGAGATGGTGTATGAAACGCTTGTCCGGTTTGAGAATGGGGAAGTGAAGCCGGCTCTTGCCGAAAGGTGGGAGCATGACGAACATTCGTGGACGTTTTATTTACGGCGCGGGGTTACGTTTACCGATGGGGAGCGGTTTACTGCGGATGCGGTAAAGGTCAACATTGAAAAGATGCAGGAGTTTGTCGGGGACTATCTCGGCTATTATGGGGTGGTTTCGCGGATCAGTGCGGTGGAGGCGGCGGATGAATACACGGTGCGGTTCCGCTATGCAGAGCCTTACCCTGCCGTTTTGCAGGAGTTAAGCGCATCGGCGTTTGGGATGCTTTCTCCTCGTCTGTTTGAAAACGGGAATAATCCCTACGGCTCCTATACAGCGGATACGGCGGGAACGGGGCCTTACGAGATAAAGGCGGCAAACTGTGTTGCGGGGCAGCGGTATCGATTTACAAAAAATCCGCAATGGTATGGGCAAAACGGCGGACCGGAGTCGTTTACCGTAATGATTATCCCCGATGCGGACAGCCGCGCTCTTGCGCTTAAAGCGGGGGAAATCGATATACTGTTCGGTTCGTATCAAATTACCTACGATATGCTGGAGCAGGTCAGGATGCCGGCGCAGACCGAACCGGCGAATCAGAACGGTGCGGGGGCTGGGTTGACCGTGCGCTTTTCGGATAAAACTTATATTACACGGAATCTGCTGCTCAATGCGTCTTCGCCGCTTACGCGGGATAAGCAGTTGCGTTTGGCGCTTGAGTACGCAATCAATAAAGATGAAATTATCAATACGGTACTACACGGAAGCGAGGTTAAGGCGGATACGCTGTTTACCCGCGATATGCCGTATTGCGATGTTGCGCTGCCGCCGTATCAATACGATAAAGCGCGTGCGGTGTCTTTGCTTGAGCAGGCCGGTTGGACGGAACTGAATGGCAAGGGAATACGGATGCGCAATGGAACGCCATTACAGCTGCGGGCGATTTATCAGAGCACAAAGCCCATCGACGAGCAAATACTGACGGCGGTGAAAGGGCAGCTTGCGAATATCGGCATTGAGCTTGTCTTGCAGGGGTACGAAACGATGACGTGGTTCGATACCGGTACGTCGGGTGCATTTGAACTGTCCGTCAACGACACTTACGGCTTTCCCCAAGATCCGCATGTCTTTTTGACTGCGATGGCGGACGACGGGTTGGATAAAACCTCTCAGGCAGGCTTGGTGCAAAAAACGCGCATCGATGCCTGTATTGCCGGTATGATGAGTACCGTAGACGAAGATGCGATACGGGACGATTACCGGTTCATTTTAACAACGCTGCATGATGAGGCGGTGAACATACCGATTTCTTATGCGAAAGAGATGGCGGTATACAATTCGGAAAAGGTGAAGGATATTGCGTTTGCCGACAATCCGTACAGCCTCGATATGACGCGGGTAATAGTGTTTCCCCACAGATAATAATACACCCCGATGTTCCAAAGACCGTGGACTGCGGCTACCAGCGCGATGCTTATCGCCGGATGAAACACCCGTTTGAGCTTGAGATAGGCAATGCGGAATACGATTCCGGCTCCTGCGGCGAAGAGCATAGAAGAAAGTCCGAGGTAACGGTGCGCCAGCGTGAAGAGGAGGAGGGCGGGGATTTCGGTGAAGCACAATTCAAAAAGTATGGTAGTTTTAAATGAGGCGGTTTTTTTATAACGGGACTGATCCGTGCGGAGGGACAATGCTAACATGCCGCGTCGGGGATGTTGATTATGCGATAAAGGCTGCTGCTGCGAATCTACGGCGTTTTCCGAGCAGCTTTCCGCTGCGGGCGGATTTTTTTGCAGCCGCGGTTCGATATAACCGGCATAGATTCGGTGCAGCCGATTCGGAGTATAGAGCCGATATAGTATTTCTTCATAGGCGGCTGCACATATCGTATAAAAGCAGAATACACACTGCGCATATAGTCCGTCCGGCTTGGGTGGAAGGGTAAACGGTACCGCTGAAAACAACGGAGGCAACAGTAAAAAAGCAAACACCAGCGCGCATTCAATAAAGAGGAGTGCATCGTTTTTATTAAAGCCGTTCCATTTCATCCCGTTATCTTATCGTGTTTTTTTCTTAAAATGCAACAGCTTACAGCAGGGCAACCGCATTAAAAATATTTTTAATGCGGTTGCCTTCCTTCTGTGCGAAATTTTGTTTAAAATTTCGCACATTTTTCCGACAAATGGGCAAACGCTTCAGGTAGAGTAGATAAAAACCGCGGAAAAATTGAGACTGTGAGACCATTTGAACCGCGGAGAGGTTCAACTCTGGTCGAATAGTATCAATTTTTCCGCGGGGTCGTTAAAAAAACGGCCTGATGCGTTTGTCCTACAGCTTAAAGCAGGGCAACCGCATTAAAAATATTTTCGGAGCAGCTGAAATTCGGTTGCTGCATCGAGGGATGCAGCTCTTCTTATACCGTATAGCTTGTAGATGATGTTTCTCCTCCGCAGCCTGTCCAGTTTGTATGGAAAAATGTACCTGGAGCTTTATCGGTGCGTTCATATGTGTGCGCACCGAAGTAGTCGCGCTGCGCTTGTAAAAGGTTTGCCGGAAGATGGGTACAGCGTATACCGTCGAACCATGCCAGCGCTGCGGAGAGAGCCGGAACAGGAACTCCATTGAGAACAGCAAACGTTACCGCGTGTCGCAGTGCAAGCTGTGTACGGCGTAACACTCCGCTAAAATAGGGGTCGGCAATTAAATTCCGTAAATCTTTATTGCGGATGTAGGCCTCGCTGATTTTCTTCAAAAACACCGATCGGATAATGCAGCCTCCGCGCCAGAGGAGTGCAAGCCCTCCAAGATCGATTCCCCAGCCGTAGTGCGCATCCACCGTTTTAATCAACTCGAATCCCTGCGCATAAGAAATAATCTTAGCAGCATAAAGCGCATCATGCAAAATGCGTAAGATTTCATTGCCGGCGGCGGATGTGCCGGATTGTTCGGCAACAGATGTTCCTGCTGCATTCGGCGCCTTTGTTTGTATACCGGAGAATACTTCCGCCGTTTCCGTCCGCTGCGTCCGTTGACTGCTTAAACAGCGGGCATATACCGACTCGGTAATCAACGTGAGGGGGACACTCTCGGATAAGGCTGTCATACCGGCCCACTTACCCGTTCCCTTTTGTGCGGCTGTATCTGCAATCTTGTCGATTAAATAGGATCCGTCCGTATCGCGGTAGTTGAGGATATTCGCAGTGATTTCTATCAGATACGAACAGAGTTCTCCTTTGTTCCAATCGGAGAAAACCGCGCTCATCACTTCGTTAGGCATTTTGAGCACTTTGCGCATAATGTCGTATATTTCGCAGATGAGCTGCATATCACCGTATTCAATTCCGTTATGCACCATTTTAACAAAATGCCCTGCGCCACCTGCTCCAATCCAATTACAGCAGGGACTCGTATCTATGTGTGCGGCAATGGTTTGCAGCAGCGGTTGTACAAGCGGCCATGCGGCTGCGCTTCCACCGGGCATAAGAGACGGCCCGTTCAGCGCCCCTTCTTCTCCGCCGGAAACACCCATCCCAATATACAAGATTCCTTTTGCTTCAACCTGTTTTATACGCCGCTCCGTATCGGTAAAGTTGGAATTACCGCCGTCAATAATAACATCGCCTTCATCTAAAATCGGCAGTAGACTTTGAATTACCTGATCGACAGGATCACCGGCCTTTATCATCATCAAGATTTTCCGGGGACGTTCAAGAGAAGCGGCCAATTCCGGTAGACTGTGTGTAGGAATAAACCGCTTCCCCGCACCCTTTGAACCGGCAAATTCATCCGGCCGTTCGGGACGAATATCAAACACCGCAACAGTGTAACCTTTGCTTTCTATATTTAATGCAAGATTTTCTCCCATAACGGCAAGACCGATAATACCGATAGATGCTTTCATATTCTTCTCCCTGCGATTGCTCTGCGCATTTTTGCTAAGTTCTGTAAACCGGTTTCTTTCAGCCTATTCATGACCTCAACGTAGAGCACATTAATGAGCGTACCCACCGCCAAACTGTCCGAAAACGATTCAGAAATAACCGAATTGAGTACGGGACTTACCGTCAGTAATATATCCGCACAATGCGCAAGTGGCGAGTTATCATAACTGGTTATGACAACAATCGGGCATTTATGCGTTTTCAACTCCTCTGCCAACGCAACAATATCATAATTTTTTCCCGAATGACTAAACAGCAGTGCCACATCCTCAGCGCATGCCTGTGAAGCAAGCATGAGCTGCATGTGAAATTCATCAGTGTACATACATGCAAGCCCCGTCCGTAACAGCTTATGATAAGCATCGCGGGCGTTTACATTTGAACCGCCGAATCCGAACAGCAGCAAATGTCGGGCAGTTGTCATAAGCTCCGCTGTTTTTATGACAGCCTTTTTGTCGAGGAGTTTCCGGCTGGATTCAAGCGCCCGGATGGTATGTTTAAAAATACGGTCGATAACATCTTCTTCCTGCTCATCTCCGTCAACTGCTATTTCAAAAATATGTGCATTATCGGCAGCGCTTTCGCAGGCAAGCGCAATACGGAATTTCTGATAGCCTTGATAACCGAGCTTTTTAACAAACCGTACCAGTGTCGCCTCGCTGATACCGATTTGCGCTGCCAGCTCGGTGATACTCGGATCAACAGTAGCTCCTTTGTGTTCGATAATAAAATCTGCAATGAGCCGTTCTTTTTCACTGAAAGACCCGTACTGATTTTTAATAGCATAGAGAACACTTACTGCTGTTTCGTTTTCTGTATTCATCTTATTGACCATCACTCTTATTAGTATATCTTGAAAGTTTTTTTTATGCAAGGAATATTTTTTTCTTGACAGCAGATATTCTTCGGTGTAAGCTATTAGTATAGTTCACCTCAATTGTTTTTTTGAGGGATCGTTTAGAAGGAGATTGCAGATATGCTGAAGATGCCGGCATCAAATAAACCGGTTGATCCGCTTTTAGCGTTTACCATTATATTTACAATGGTCTCGCTGGTTGTGTTTGCCGTTATTCCGTTAGTAAAGGTACTTATTCAAAGTTTTATTTCGTATGAGGGGACTGTTTCTTTTGACGCATATCTCCGTGCGTTTACGTCGGAAGAAAATTTTAAGGCGTTAAGCCACAGTTTGACGCTTGGGGCAGCAAGCGGCATCCTTTCTACTGCTATCGGTTTTTTGTTTGCCTACAGTGCGGCTTATGTCCACATGCGCTGGAAGCGGCTTTTCAACCTGATTGCCATGCTTCCGATTGTTTCGCCGCCTTTTGCCATCGCATTGTCGATTATCTTGCTGTTCGGCAGTAGGGGCTTGATTTCTTACACGCTGCTCGGTTTACAGGATGTGAATATCTACGGATTCCGCGGGCTTTTGTTTGCGCAAACGCTCTCGTACTTTCCTATTGCATACTTGCTTTTAAACGGAGTGCTCGGTTCGATTGATCCTTCAATTGAAGAAGCCGCCCGCAATATGGGTGCTTCACGGGGCAAGACCTTTCTTCACGTTACGTTGCCGCTTTGCTTGCCCGGTATTGCGAACGCATTTTTACTGGTATTTATCAAATCGGTTGCCGACTTCGGGAATCCCATCACCATCGGCGGCAACTATCAGACCTTAGCGACGCAAATTTACTATCAGGCAATCGGTAATTATGATATGCAGGGCGGCGCAGCGGTGGCTATTTTATTGCTGCTGATTTCGATCGGCCTTTTTGCGCTTAGTAAGCTCTGGGTAGAAAAGAAAACCTTTGTTACCATTACCGGCAAGGCGGCACGCGGACGAGTGCTGATTGATGAAAAACATATCGCAGCGCCCATCAATGCAGGCTGCTATTTTATTTCGTTCATCGTTATCGGGTTGTATATTCTCATTCCACTCGTTTCGTTCGTTAAACTGTGGGGTATCAATTATACGTTCACCCTTGAACATTACCGGTATGCATTCGGTATCGGTATGAAGAGTCTCCGTGATTCAACGTTGATGGCGGCGCTTGCGACTCCGGTTACCGGTATATTGGCAATGGTTATCGCCTTTTTAACGGTACGTAAGCGGTTTGTCGGTAGAAAAGCAATGGAATTGATTTCGATGCTCGGTATGACGGTGCCGGGTACGGTCATGGGAATCGGCTATGTGCTGTCCTTTAACACTCCGCCGCTTGTGCTTACCGGTACAATGCTCATCATCGTGCTGTCGTATGTGTTCCGCTATCTTCCCGTCGGCGTACAATCGGGTGTAACCTCGTTAAAGCAGATTGATCCTTCTATAGAAGAAGCAGCGGCTGATCTAGGCGCGAACTCGTTTACGACATTTACAACCGTTACACTGCCGCTCATTAAAACCGCATTTTTCGGCGGACTCGTCTACACTTTCGTGAAGAGTATGACATCGATCAGCGCCGTTATCTTTTTGGTATCGGCGCGGTACAAGCTTTTGACGGTTTCCATTCTCGATCAGGTAGACTCGGGAAAATTCGGCGTCGCTTCGGCCTTATCAACGATGCTGATTGTCGTTGTATACATTGCAATTGCAATCCTCTACCGGCTGATACGGCTGCTCGGCGTAAATAAAAAAGACATTAAATTGACATAATGAGGTAACGATATGGTAAAAAATGAGAAATCTCAACCGGTACGGTTAGAGCACATTGTAAAAGAATATGTTTCTCCCGATAAGTCGGTGTTCCGAGCAGTAAATAATATTGATCTTACCATCAATGCAGGCGAATTCGTAACGCTGCTTGGTCCTTCCGGCTGCGGAAAAACCACTACGCTGCGGATGATCGCGGGATTTGAAACGCCGACGTCAGGCGATATGTTTCTGGGAAATGAGCGGATTAATAATTTAACTCCTGATAAGCGCGATACGGCGATGGTGTTTCAATCGTATGCATTGTTTCCCCATTATGATGTGTTCAATAACATTTCATACGGATTGAGGCTCCGTAAATTATCTAAAGAAGAAATCAGCCGGAAGGTCGGAGCGATGATTGAGCTGGTCGGGCTAACCGGTATGGAAAGCCGCTTCCCAACACAGATATCCGGCGGACAGCAGCAGCGCGTTGCACTTGCCCGCGCCCTCATTATGGAACCTGCTGTAATGCTGTTTGATGAGCCGCTGTCCAACCTCGATGCAAAGCTGCGCGTAAATATGCGTACCGAAATCCGCAAGATTCAGCGGAAGCTCGGCGTTACGAGTATCTATGTAACCCACGATCAGGCGGAAGCAATGGCGCTTTCCGACCGTATCATCATTATGAATAAGGGGAAGATAGAGCAGGTAGGCACTCCTCAAGAAGTATATTTGCGGCCGGCTTCAGTTTTTGTCGCCGACTTTATCGGACGGGCAAACTTTATCAGGGGCGAGGTAAAGGGACGCGATGAACACGGACTTGCCGTTGAACTGTACGGTACGGTGTTGCACATAAAAAATTATGCGGATAAACAATTCACCGTAGGCGACACGGTAACCGCCGTGGTGCGCCCCGAATCCGTAACGGTCGGTACGGAAGGTCAGTTTGAAGGCGATATCGTGATGTCTGCTTTTATGGGCGCACACCAAGAGTACCGAGTTAAACTCGGCGATATCGTACTGGATGCCGAACAACTTAACCCGATGGGCGGTAAATTGTTTGCAGAGAACGAGCATGTATCTATCCGTCTGCATGAGGATAGCATATATATAGTAGATTAGGACACCTCTAAAAAACCAAGCCGGATTTTTAGAGGTTCCCATTAATGAGGAGGTCTATATGAAAAAAATGTGCAGTATGATGCTTGCAGCGATCGTTGCGGCAGGGATGCTCTTTGCCATGGGCGGGCAAGCGGAGCAGGGAAATGGGAAACCGAAACATTTGACGATGTATGTCGGTTATGTTGAAGAGTACGGTATGAAGGTTGCAGCAGAGTTTGAAAAAGCAACCGGTATTCACGTTGATTTTGTACGCATGAGCGCAGGCGAAGCCTTGGGCCGGATTCGTGCGGAAAAAGCAAACCCGAAAGCAAGCGTATGGTACGGCGGGTCTGCCGATTCGTTCATCACTGCAAAGGGTGAGGGATTATTGGAAGCATACATCTCGCCGTCTGCCGCAAAAATTGCACCGAATTTTAAAGATGCGGAAGGTTATTGGACAGGGCTTACCGTAGGCTATCTCGGTTTTATCTGCGACAAACGCTGGTTCGAAGATCACCCCGGTGTTGCCTATCCTGAATCGTGGGACGACTTATTAAAGCCTGAATTTAAAGGACAGATTATCGTATCGAATCCCGGTTCTGCATCCACCGGTTATTTGTTGCTTTCAACAATGGTACAGATGCGGGGAGAAAAAGAAGGTATTCAGTATATGAAGGCGTTGAACGGTCAAGTTAAGCAGTATACTAAAAGCGGTGAAGCGCCGTCCCGTTCGGCTGCGCTCGGCGAATGCGCCGTCGGTATTACCTTTTTGCACAACGGTATCCGGTTGATGAAACAAGGTTATACCAACATTCATCTTTCCGTCCCGAAAGACGGCACCAGTTACGAGGTTGGATCCGTTGCCATGATCAAAGGCGCTCCGGAGGCTGAAGCTGCCAAGATATTCATCGACTGGTGTATGACCCCCGCGTGCCTTGAAATCGGTCAGAAATACACCGACTCCTATCACTTTCTGACCAATCCCGATGCGCATACTCCCGATGAGGCCGTTGCATTACGCGATACCAAGCTCATCAAATATGATTTTATCTGGTCGGGTCAAAACAAGAACCGCCTACTTGAAGCATGGAACAACGCAATTAAGTCAAAGTAGGAGCACAAGGGAAGAGCTGAAAC
>CAJPTT010000013.1 GCA_905373565.1 uncultured Treponema sp.
TTCGCTTTGGCTGTTTTTTACCAAGCCTTCGTTTACCGGTCAAACAGCGCTGTTTTGGTGGGCATTGTTGATGCTTTGTTTGGTAAATACGGCAATGACCCTTGTGAATATTCCGTATTCTGCTTTAACTCCCGAATTAACCTCGGATTATAATGAACAAACATCGTTAAACGCATACCGTTTTTTATGCGCCGGAATAGGTACGATAATGGGCGCCGTCATCGTGATGCCGATTGTAAATATGTTTCCGTCCAAAGCTGCAGGCTTCTCGGCGGCAGGAGCCGCTATCGGCGGTATTATCATAATAACAACACTTATCACTTTTTTTTCGGTAAAAGAGTCTGCTGTACCGCCTAAAACCGGTAAGAAAAGAGCGGACGCATTCTTTTCCGCCTATCGCGCGGTGTTTAAAAATTCCGCGTACACGGTGTTGCTGGCTGTTTTTGTGCTGCATATTACTGCGCTTAATTTTTTGCAAGGCATGGTTGTATATTATCTTAAATACATTTATCAAGCGGAAGCGTTTTCAAGTATGATTATGGGCTTATTGCTGATAACGGCAATCGTTTCAATTCCTATTGCAGCAAAATGCTCAAATGTGCTGGGAAAAAATGTTTCGTACCAAACAGGACTTGCCGTATTGTTCCTTTCTACAATGATTATCTTTTTTATAGGACACCGTATCGGGTTAACCGGTCTTGCGCTCTTGTTTGTATGCGCGGGAGTCGGCGTCGGCTTTGCCTTTGCCACTCCGTGGGCGATGCTGCCTGATGCGATTGCGTGGCAGCAAGATACGGTACACAACGAAGGCTGTTACTATGGAGTGTGGACATTTGCCAGTAAACTCGGGCAGGCGATTTCAACCGGTGTTTCAGGTTTAATTCTCAGCGCTGCCGGTTACCGCGCCGATATACTCCAGTCCTCCGACACGATATTTGCCATCAGACTTATTGCAGGGCCGATTGCCGCTGCCGTGTGTCTATTAGGCTTTATACTCATTCATTTTTACCCCATCGATAAAAAATAACGCTGCAACGCCGTATATGCCCCGTAATTCCAGCGCTTTTGAAAATAGCCTGTTGAGAAGCGTACATCCTTGTACGCTTCTCAACGACGAGATTTGTGCATAACACAAATCTCGCTACTGCTATAAAGACGGACATCCGTGTCCGTTCTGAAACTACAAGGCGCGTGTAAAAAACAACCGCAGGCGTGCTTTTTGCACGTCGAGGATTTTCAGTAGCGGCACGGATGCCGCTGGTTATATCAGAATCGATGGGGCTGTCCAAAAACTTCAGTTTTTGGACAGTTTCCTTAGATTTAGATGCGATGTTTAAAATTAAGTCATTGCTGTATAAAGACTTAATTTTAAACTCGTCGGGGATGTCCCGAAAGTAACCAACTTTTGGGACATCCCCTCGCTGCCAAAAGTGTACAAGGATGTACACTTTTGGTAATGCAACGCCGTAGACGGTATGCATATTTTCAAAAGCAGGGTGCTAGCATAATTCATATTTTTACTCTATACTAAATACATTCAAAATAGCCGATAGATATCGGTTTGTTGTTTTATGCCCTTATGATAACGGCATGCAATGGAGAGTAGCATGAAAGAATTAATTTTTCGTCCCAATCCGAAACATCCCGCAGTGGTCTATCCCGCTTCTACTGTGGTAAGTCATGTCGGTGCACTGTTTCAAGGGGCTGCCTATCATAAAAAGTTTTTTTTATCGGCCGTATTAGCGGCTTTTATTTTTTTAGGAACAGGTTTTGCAGCTTATGCGGAAACCGCACCGACGGTACAGGGCGGTGTTATCGATTTAAGAAACTGGAACTTCGATACCAAGGGAAAAGTGATGCTTAACGGTAATTACGGTTTTTTTTGGAACGAATTTCTAGACAATTGGAAAGATCCGTCCGCTTACATTCCGGTACCGGCTTCTTGGGCAAACAAAACAGCAATGCAAGGAAAGGCTTATCCTATAGACGGATATGCAACGTATGCGGTAAGACTGTTGCTGCCTAAAAATGCGCCTTCTCTATCAATTAGTTTGCAAAATCGATTTCCTTCGCTGACCGTATTTGCAAATGGAGTAAAACTTGAAGGATACAATGCTTCCGGCAGAGGTTTTACGGATGTGCAGCCGTCATGCTTTGCATTACCTCAAGGAGAAACACAAGTAGATTTGCTGATACGGATGAAAAGTGTCAATCATACAAAGCAAGGATTATATCAGCCTGTCATACTGAATAAGACCGCTCTTCTGGAATGGTCAATATTCCGAAATAAAATCGTCGAGGCAATGATTCTCAGCTTTGCTTTAGCGCTCGGTTTGTATCATTTAATTCTGTTTATTTTCAGGCCTAAGGAAATCAGTATTCTTTATTTTGCCATTCTTGTACTTCTCGTCATAATCCGGATACTATCGACCGGAACGATGCTCGGATGCGATTTATTCGGTTTTTCGTGGATGGCATCGCTCCGTATGGAGTATTTCAGCTTTGCCACCGTTTCAATTCCCGTTATCTTATACTTTTATGAGCTTTATAAAAAGTATATTCATAAAGCTATTGTTATTATTTGGGTTTCCGAAGGTCTGTTGTACGGAATTTTGACGCTCGTTACAAAGGGCGCGTTCTTCGGATTGTTCCTTACTGCGCATCAAATTATATGCCTTGTGGAAGCGGGGTATCTTCTTTATCTGGTCATTCGGTTGATATACAAAAAAGAAAAAGAAGCCTTGTTTATTGCAGCCGGTTTTGTCGTGTTGATGATTACCTCCGTGATAGATATCCTTACAGTGATGGAAATTATCCGTGCGCCGGATACGATTCCCTTCGGCTTCCTCTGTTTCCTCTTGATACAGGCAGCATCGTTTGCACGAGTATTCAACTTTGAAAAACGGAAAAGCGATTTTATGCGGGATAAGGTGATCGATTCTTCGGATCAATTGAATATGTTTATTGCCGAAATTAAAAAGGTTATTGAAGATTTGACGAATGAAGATACCGTACTGACATCAAATATGCGCAGCGCTCAGTCTTATTTTGATAAGATTTCAAGTTATATTCAGCTGGTACTTGAAGAAATAGCATCTCAGAAAACCAGTTTGATCGATTCGGATAATAACACTCATCATTTAAATACCTTCCTCGATAGCTTGGATACGCAGATTACGCAGCAAAGTGAAAAGTCGAAGGATGCAATGGATAAGCTTACGGACTTAATCCAAAACACAAAATTACTGACGGAAAAATTCAAGGTTATTCAAGATAACTTTATGAATATCTTCAAAGCGAACGAAGTCGGAAAGACCAATTTCTCAAAGATGACCAAGACGATATCCGATATTACCGCCCGCTCTGCAGTTTTGCTTGAAACCAATCAGTTGATAACACAGGTTGCGGAACAGACGGATATGCTTGCAATGAATGCTGCTATCGAAGCTGCCCATGCCGGTGAGGCGGGAAAAGGTTTTGCCGTTGTTGCCGAAGAAATCAGGAATTTGGCCGAACGGTCTTCTTCCGAATCGGATTCAACCGGAAAGATTATTAAGCAGATTACCGCTTCCATCGATGAAGCCGCTTCCTCTGCGGATGTTTTAGCCCAGAGTTTTGCCGATATCAGCGATAAAGTAACCGGTTTCGAGCACATGCTTGCGGAAATTTCAACCTTTATCGGTCATACGGATGCCCATACTGCCCGCATGGAACAAACGTTAAAGGAAGTATTGGAAGAAATGACGGCTTTGAAGAACGAAAACAGCCGAATAATTGAAACGCGGGAAAATACGGTTTCCAGCCTCGGTCGCTTAACGAAGGCCACCGAAAAAGTTAATGCGGAAATCGATTCGATGGTTGACAATATCACCAATTTAATACGTATCTTTGCAAAAACTGCAGAATCGCAAGAACAAACGCGGGCGATTATCGCCCGACTCAATCGTCTATCTACCGAGAATATCGAGGTACAGGCCGACGAAGATACTATTCCGGAAATCTAATCACGTTTTCGGTGCTTCTTAAAAATAATGAGGATCTTTAAAAATCTCAGCTTTTCGGGGTTCCTCTTAGATATTTACGAATTAAGGAAAAATGATGGTTCAAAACAGTAAAATTACATCGGAGGTGTTCGACAACTTACTCTACCTTTCGCGCCTGTCTCCGGAGGACAGCGATACGGAGTCTATTGCCGGACAGGTCAGTCAAATTGTTGAATATTTCGATATACTTAAAAAGTATGATGTGCCCGCCGAAGCGGACAATACGGCAATGATTTCGGAAGGCCTACTCCGTAGCGACACTATTGCAGCGGGCATACCGCAGTCCGATTTAAAGAAAATGTCGAGCGAGTATATGGACGGCTATTTCCGCGTACCTAAAGTCCTCGGGAGCGGGGTGTGATGATGAAAGATATTTGTACGGCACGTTTAACCGAGTTAAAAACGTACTTGGAAGCGGGCACGATAACTTCCGTTGATATCGTGCGCGCATTAAAAGCGGCGTATCAAGCGGATGAAAAGCAACCGACGCCGTTGCACGGATTTATCGAATTTTTTGACGATGCGGAAGTGCAAGCGGAAAAAGCCGATGCGTTGCGGAAAGAAGGCAAGACTACTGACAAACCTCTTTTAGGACTTCCCTTTGCAGTGAAAGACAATATTTCAATACGCGGAAAGCTCTGTACCTGTTGCAGTAAAATATTGGAAGGTTACAAAGCTCCGTATAATGCGACGGTTATTACCCGATTAACGGAAGCGGGTGCAATACCGATTGGCAGAACAAACATGGATGAGTTCGCGATGGGCTCTTCCACCGAATACTCGGTATACGGGCCGTCGCGCAATCCTGTAGACCGCGCGCTGACGCCCGGCGGCAGTTCAGGCGGTTCCGCAGCGGTGGTTTCCGGCTTTCAAGTTCCGTTTGCGCTCGGTACGGAAACGGGCGGTTCCGTACGGCTCCCTGCTTCTTATTGCGGACTCTATGGATTAAAACCTACCTACGGCGCTGTCAGTCGGTACGGTGTTGTCGCTTTCGGTTCTTCACTCGACCAAGTAGGACTTTTAGCCCGCTGTGTGGACGATGTCGGTTTGGGACTTTCCGTTGCAGCAGGTGCCGACCCGCATGATGAAACGAGCGTTCAATATGATTTTTCCGCCTGCGCACACTTGCAACCCTACACCGACAGCGAGTTAAAAAAACTCCGCATTGCATTACCGGTTGAATTTACGCAAGCAAAAGGCTTGGATGCGGATGTTGCGGCAATATTTGAAAAATGCCGCAGTTGGTTTGCGTCAAAAGGTATTCAAGTTGATTCCGTTTCCGTACCGGTTCTTGAATCTGCAATCGCAACGTATTACGTAATAGCCCTTTCCGAAGCTTCAAGCAATCTTGCCCGCTTTGACGGAATCCGTTACGGCTTACGCGAGGATCCGGGAAAGGGATACGACGAATTATACTGCGCAACCCGGTCTGCCGGTTTCGGCCGCGAGGTAAAACGGCGCATTATCACCGGAAACTATGTATTATCGCATCACCTGTCGGGAGACTGCTATGAAAGTGCGCTCCGTGTTCGCGCCCGTATGGAAAAAGAGGTCGGAGCGGTCTTACAGCAGTACGACTTTATTTTCTGTCCGACTGCGCCGACGCCGGCATTTAAGCTCGGGGAACGTGTAAACGATCCGCTTGCGATGTACCTTTCGGATTTGTTTACGACATTTGTTAATTTATCCCATATTCCGGCGCTGTCAATACCCGCAGGAAAAGCACAGGACGGCCGCCCGATCGGTATGCAAATTGCGGGCGCGAAGCTTTCTGAAGAAAAAATCTTACGATTGGCAAAAACGTTGGAGGCGGAACGGGTATGAATTCGGAATTATCCTACGAAGTAATTATCGGCTGTGAAATTCACTGCCAACTGTTAACAAAGACAAAGGCATTTTGTTCCTGTGAAAACCGTTACGGCGGTATGCCGAATTCACGTGTCTGTCCGGCTTGTTTGGGACTTCCCGGCGCCTTGCCCGTTATCGGGGATGAATACGTCAAACTCGGTATTAAGGCAGGCTTCGCGCTCGGCTGTACGATCAATGAATTCAGCAAGTTTGACCGGAAGCATTACTTTTATCCCGACTTGGTTAAAGGCTACCAGATTACCCAATTCGATAAACCGATTTGTGAAAACGGTCAGGTTGAAATCAATATGGCAGCCCCCAATGAAGCGCCCGAGATGAGGACTATCAGAATTGAACGCATTCACCTTGAAGAAGATGCCGGTAAAAGCCTTCATATAGAAGGAGCGCATAGCTATGTAGACTATAACCGCTGCGGGGTTCCGCTTATCGAAATCGTATCCAAGCCGGATATGAAAAGCCCCGAAGAAGCAGCGCAGTATATGCAGACAATTCGGGAAATTTTAAAGTTTATCGGCGTTACCGACGGTAATTTGGAAGAAGGCGCAATGCGCTGCGATGCGAATATCAACCTGAAGGTATTTGAAAACGGCAAAGAGTACCGCACACCGATTTCCGAAATTAAGAATATGAACTCGTTTAGAACGGTACGCGATGCCTGTGCGTATGAAGTTCAGCGGCAGCTTGAAGAATTTAAAACCGACCGGCAAGAGTATTCGGCCGATTTTAAACGTACAATGGGCTGGGATGAGCCGAGCGGAAAAACCGTTATTCAGCGCACAAAAAATTCCGCGCTTGACTACCGTTTTATGCGCGAACCCGATATTCCTTCGCTGATGCTGAGCCGTGAATACATCGATTCGGTATGCAAAACCGTTGGAGAATTACCGGCTGCAAAACGGGAACGGTTTAAAAAAGAGTACGGCCTTTCTCAATTCGATGTGGAAACGCTCACAACCGAACGGAGCTTAGCGGAATGGTTTGAAGCTGCCGCCGTTAAAACGAAAGACCCGAAAAAAGTTGCTAACTGGGTACTGGCGGAAGTCCTTGCGGTATTAAACGAAAAGCATATCGGGCTTGAGCAGCTGCCCTTCGGCCCCGGCCATATTGCCGAACTGGTAAATGAGCTTGATGCACAGACTATTACCAGCAAGCAGGCAAAGGATGTGTTTGTTGAGATGTTGGAGAGCGGTGAGCATCCCCAGCAGATCATCAAAAACAGGGGTATGACGCAGGTAAGCGATACCGATGCTATCGAAAAACTGGTAGATGAAGTCTTCGCGGCAAACCCTCAAGCCATCGCCGACTGGAAAAAAGGTAAGACTAATGTCGCCGGATGGTTGATGGGGCAGGTGATGAAAAAGTCTCAAGGCAAGGCGAATCCCAACCGGACAACTGAGTTGGTGCGGAAAAAGCTTTCTGTGCTATAAAAAGAACTATGGTTCTTTTTATATACTTTTATATTTCTTTTTCTCTCTACCTTGCGACAAATGGAAAGTTATAGTAAAATTATACTGTTATAGATAGTCATAGAATATAGTGAGTTAAATATGGAAATCCGCTCATTAGTATAGTTTTTCTCAGGAAAACTATGGCTATTCCGAATACGGAGAAATAAATGTCAGAGCAAAATAAAAAAATGAAGCAGGAGAAAGTACGTTTCCCCATAAGTGCAAAATTGGTTATGATGATTTCCTTTTTGCTCATTATTGCACTCGGTACTATTACCCTCTTGGTAACGTGGTTCGGCAGTGAAGACGTTCAGATTACTGCGGAAGAAAACAACCGGACGGTCAATGCGCAGGCTGCAAACTCAGTCGAAAGTGAACTGTCTTCGATCAGAGCAAACGCTTTCTTGCTTTTGGATTTAATCAATACGGCCGAAAGCTCGAGTAGTTTTTCAAAACGGGCCGCTACCTTTTATTTTGAACGGAATCCTTCCGTTGCGGCTGTGCTCGTTACCGATTCACGGCGTTCCGACGGTGTCGACCGTACGCTGTTGAATACGACATTCTTTTTAGCCCATGAACTCGATCCTTCGCTTGTCGAAACATTTTTAACGCAAGAACGAGAGGCATCGGCTCAAGTAGAGCAGGGAATTATGAAAATTCTCAATGCCGCACCGCTTTTTAATCAGCCGATGTTGGTCTTGTTTTATCCGTATAAAGAAAAAGGCCTGTCGCAAGGGCTCGCAGTATTCTTTTCTGCAGAAAAGCTCTCGGACAGCTTCGGACAGGGAACATTGCAAACAACATATCTCGTAAACGATACGGGCGCTGTGCTTATTCACCCCGATTTTGATCTGATCCGCCGCGGTACAAATGTCGCCTCTTTTCCGCTTTTTACTCAAATGAGAGAGAATGGAGATACCAACCGGCAGATACTGTTTCAAGATGAGACCGGTAAAAAATACTTCGGATCATACACACGGCTTTCGCTCGGCGATGCGGCTGTTCTTACTACGGCTGAAGCAGCGCAAGTGCTTGAGCCCGTCAACGATACGGCGAAGCGAAATCTCTATTTAAGTATAGCGGTGCTCGCACTGTCGGCGATGTTCGTGTGGTTTGTATCAAAAACCATCAGTACGCCGATTAAGCAATTGACTGTCGCAGCTCATCAAATTGAAGCCGGCGAATATGAGCTTGACTTAAAGCCGAAAACGCGTGACGAAGTCGGACTGTTAACTTCCAGCTTCGTACAGATGGGAAAGGGGCTTGCAGAACGGGAACGCTTAAAGGATTCGTTCGGAAGGTTTATCAATAAGGAGATCGCGGAGCTTGCGGCGCAAGGGCGATTGGCGCTCGGCGGCGAAACCAAAGAGGCGACGATATTCTTTTCCGATATTCGCTCGTTTACCGCCATTTCTGAAAAACTGCAGCCGTTTGAAGTCGTCGGCTTTTTAAATGAATACATGACTCAGATGGTCGAATGTGTCAATGATACCCACGGCGTCGTTGATAAGTTTATCGGCGATGCCATTATGGCTGTATGGGGAGCCCCGACGAGTGCCGGTTCTCCGCGTGACGATGCGTTGAACTGTATCCGCGCAGCGCTCCGTATGAGGGCGGCTTTAATGCAGTTTAACCGCGGACGGGGCGGCGATAAAAAGCCGATTATCCGCATCGGCTGCGGTATCAATTCAGGCCCCGTCGTTGCAGGGCAAATCGGTTCTCAAAAGCGTATGGAATATACGGTTATCGGCGATGCGGTAAACCTTGCATCCCGAACGGAGGCTTTGAATAAACCGATGGGTACCGATATCCTTATCACCGAATACACCTACAAGCTGGTACATGATCAGGTTCTGGTAGAAGAGATGCCGTCCGTTACCGTAAAGGGAAAGGAAAAACCGCTCCGTATGTTTGCGGTTGTTAATATGCCCAAAGAAACAGGCATTCCCGGTGCAGGCGAAAAAGGCCCGACAAGTCTTAATCAAATTAGAAATGTCTTGGGAATCCCTATTCCCGATTTTGCAAAGGTAAATCTTAATGAAGACGAAAAAAAATACAAAATCCAATCCTAGTTTTACAAATACCGGCGCGGATATTTCCGTTGTTATCTTGTCGCTGTTGATATTTTTTGCGTCTTCGTTTTTATTTGTGAAAAATCTCAATAGAACTTTTTCACGTAATGATAAGACACCGGTCGCAACCGTACAGTATAAGTATAAATCGGTACAGCGTAAATTTCTTGACCGTGCCGTCTGGGATCGTCCTCAGCAAAATTCTCCCGTGTATAACGGCGATACGATACGTACTTCCCCTGAAGCGGAGGCAACACTGTATTTTGTCGACCGCAACATCGTAGAACTCGGTTCAAATACGATGATTCAGGTGTTTGTCAATAACGAAGAATCTCGCATTGATTTGGCAAACGGCCTTGTATCGGTTGAAACTTCCGACTCTTCCAATATGGTGGTCAGCTCTGAAACTACCACGGCAAAGGTTTCAAAAGGTTCTTCCTTCCGTGCGGATAAAAGCGGCGAAGGAAATCTGCAGCTTGTCGTAGAAAAAGGTGAAGCCGCCGTTATCGGACAAGACGGAGTGGAAAAAACGGAACTACTGACAGAAGGTGCGGTTATACAGACGGGAATACAAGCCTCTTTGGTAGTAGTCAGTCCCGGCAAAAACGTAAGGTTACTCGATCAGAGCGGAAACGGTACCGATGTCCTCTTCCAATGGCAAAGTTCTTTACCCACCGATGAAAAACTAATACTTGAGACTTCTCCGCTTGGCAATTTTTCGGAAGAGGTACAAAAATATACGGTTACCGGTTTGAATGAATACACACTTGCAAAGCAGAATCGATCATTTTATTGGAGATTGTATTCTGATTCAGGCAGTGAGTCCTATGTTAGCGCTCAATCCGGCAAGGTGAATATCATTGATGCCCCTGCTCCGGTACTGTTGGAACCCGCAGTCGGAGCTGAGTATACCTATACGGAAGCATCCCCTGCCATCCGTTTCTTATGGGAGGGAAATTCTCTTGTCGCTTCTTATTTGCTGGAAGTTGCGGATAACCCCGAACTGACAAATCCTCAATTAAGCCGGTTTATCAATACCCAGTCGCTGACGTTGTCTGACTTTGCCGAAGGTACGTGGTACTGGCGCGTTACTCCTCGCTATCTTATCGCCGCTGAAAGTGCTCCTGAAGCCTCGAAAACAGCCTTCTTTCATGTAGAGCAGCAATCCGCTGCAGCTGAAACTCCGCAGGTATTGTTTCCTCAGGCAACGGCAGAAACCGCGCATGGAAAAGAAATGGCCTTTGCATGGAAAACCATCTCAGAAACAAAGTCTTATCGGCTGAAAGTTGCAAAAGACGCTGAAATGAAGACGGTCGTAGTCGATACAATCGTTGAATCGAATTCTTTTAAACTTGACGATGCGGCAGCGGTTCTGCCTAACGGCGAATACTATTGGACGATATCGGGAATCGATTCAAAGGGAACCGAGACGGCTGTTTCGGCGCCGGTTAAATTTCAAACGATTAACACCGATTATATGTTGCGCGGTATTTTCCCGCCTAACGGATATGTAATCGCGGATACCCTCTGTCCCGATACCCGCTTTACGTGGAAAACAAATATTGAAACGGAAAAACATTTTCAAGTGTCCGCTTCTAAAGATTTCTCAACGCTTGCCGTCGACATTAAAACATCGGGTAACGGCATTGAAGGAATCTCTTTACCCCAAGGTGAATGGTACTGGCGAGTTATTGCCGACAGCGATGCAGGGCTTTTAAAAGCTGAAACAAAGAATTTTACTATTGCCCCTCCATTGGAAAAACCGACCTTATACGATGTTGGCAGTATGGTTGTCGTTTTTCCTGAAGGAAAAACAAAATTTGTGTGGTCTCCCGTTAAAGGTGCGGATTATTATCAGATACGTATAGCAAAAATCGGTAATGAGGATTCGCCTTTATACGAGAATTTATTTATTACGGATACTAAGGTTGAAATGGCTTTACAGAATTTTGAAGGAGGAAATCATCGAATTAGTATTCAAGGTTTTGCCGCAGCATCCGTAACATCTACACGGCGCTATGGCCTTGCAGTCGATCACGATTTCAGACTTAAGCATTTAAAACCGGTAGATTTACTGTATCCTGCCGATAATGCAAGAATTAATGGGCTGGAGGCAGCACTCAATCCGTTTACCTTTAAATGGCAGACAGATGCTCCGCCTGCTTCATCCAGACTCATATTGAAAAAATCCGGTACTGCTAAGCCGGTTTTTGAAGTATCTAATCCTGCTGTGGAAATAAAGGCTCCTCCGCTTGAAGAGGGTAGGTATTCATGGGAAATAAAGGCAACAGTACCCGAAGGCTTTGATATTTCATCGCGTAAACGGTTTGCATTTACCGTTTTACCGGTGCCTCCGTTGCCGCAGACTGTGTTTAGTTTTCCGGAAGCGGGAGACGTGTTGAATGCCGCTTTCTTTAAAGAGAATCGCAGTATAGATTTTATATGGAGTTCTGTGAAAGATGCTACCCATTATCGTTTTAGACTTCTTGATGCTTCCGGTCGTTTAATATTTACAACCGATATCCCCGCAGATAGTTCAAAGCAGCAGAGTATCAGCTTTAAAGACATTGCGAAATTATCCCGCGGTACCTTCTTTGCAGAAGTGAGGGCGCAGCGGCGGTTAAGTAACGGAAAAGTATTTCAAGACGGTACTGTTGCACGGATGCATTTTGAAATAGATATTCCAAAGGCAAGAACGGTGTCGACAGATGAAACGGGAGTTTTATATGGGAAATAAATACGGTGTGCTTGCCGGATTCTTCTTTTTCTGTCTTATTCCATTATTTGCACAAGAAGCTTCTAATGTCGGACATGAAGTGAAACGAGCGGAAAATGGTAGGAAAAAATATTTTCTCAAAGAGACAGATGAAGGCGTCACGCTTATCCAGCGGCTTTCTTGGGAATCGTTGGACGATATTTTAGGATTTGAATTTGACCTTGAACAACAGGATAGAAAAACAAAAATATGGCGAAGCATAGATAAACGCACAGTAACGACTAATTATGTAGATGTCTCTTTGCCTCCCGGTGATTACCGTTTTTGCGTGCGGGTTATCAATCTTTTAGGGCAAAAAGAAGATGCAAGTGAACACCGTAACTTTTCCATTCGTATCGCATATCAGCCGGAAGTTACTGCAGTTTCTCCCCAAGTTATCAACTTCGATGAATTGGAAGAACAAAAGCTTACCATAACCGGTAAGAATTTCCATGAAGAGACGGCTTTTATTCTTACGAATGATTTAAGCGGATCGGTTTTACACGGAACTATTGTGGAGTTAAAAGATAACGGTACGCATGCCGTCGTTGCCTTTGAATTTGCTAAAGCGAATCCGGGAACCTATAAATTTGCAGCGATTGATCCAAGCGAGCTTTCGGCGGAAAAAGATGATATTGTGTTCCGATTCCAAAAACCGTTCGATATATTTATTTCCGCTGACTATGTTTTTAACGGTTTGTTCGGGAATCAAATATTAGGAAAGAAAGAATATTTCAATACGAATATTGCGCCTTTGGCGGGCGGTATACGGCTGACTGTTGTTCCGATAAAACGGGTTTACGGAAATTTCGGTTTTAACCTTACCGGTTCCGGCGCCTATTTGAAAAAGAAAGATAAAAGTGAAGGATATACGATTAAAGCCGGCTTATTATTCGCGAGTCTGAATGCTGCTTATTTTGTACCGATCATTAAGCGCCGTTTGGTATTCGATGCTCATGCGGGCATGGGCGCAGCTTTTCTGGTGAACACTCAATTTACCTACAATGCTGCGGAAAAGCTAACAAGCGATAAGGCTTGGTATTGGGGATTGACGTTCAATGCCGGTACGGCCTTGTATGTGTATGTATATAAAAAGCTGTATCTTGAGGTCAACCTTGATCACGTTATTCCGATCCGGCAAGGAAACGGATTTCCGAAATATATTATTCAGCCGCAATTTGGTATCGGATGGGAATTCTAAAGAGTTGTGAATCTGCAAAAAACTCAAGCTGGCTTTTAGAGGTTTCCAATACTTAATCTTGATATTCGATTGGTTCTACCATTCGGTCTTTTGATAGAACCGTATTAGGGAATATCTCTTGAGCATCTTTGAGAAGCTGCTTTAAATCATGATCCGTATAGCGGGGACTGTAGTGAATAAGCGCCATCTTTTTTACCGCGGCATCTCGTGCAATTCGGGCTGCCTGCGTGCAAGTCATGTGTTTTTTTTCAGCAGCATCCTGTTCCATACCTTTTTCAAACATTGATTCACACACTAAGAAGTCGGAACCGGCAACTTCCGGCGCAATAGTCGGAAGATATTTCGTATCGGTTACAAAGCTGAATTTCCGGCCGCTGCGGGGGGCTCCGAGTACTTGGCTGCTTTCTACGACAGTACCGTCTGCCGCTTCTACCGCTATTCCTGCCTGCAACTTTGACCAAAGCGGCCCGCATGGGACATTAAGCCTGCGAGCCGCTTCCGGGTCGAAGGCGCCGGGACGCGGAAACTCTTCAAATACATAGCCGAGGCAGGGCTTGGTATGTTCAAGCCAAAAAGCCCGTACTTGAAACTCATCGGTTTTATACACAATGCCGGGTTCAGTAACTTCTTGAATGATAATTTCATAATTGATATACATATCGAGAACTTGCCGGCTTGTTTCAACATATTCTTTAATTTTCGGCGGGCCGATAATATAGAGCGGCTCATCGCGGTCAACCTGCGCCGATAACATCAGAATTCCCGGCAAACCCGTTACATGATCCGCATGAGTATGACTGATAAAGATGGTATTGATTTTTTTCCATCGAAGATTTAAACGGCGCAGAGATACTTGTGTGCCTTCCCCTGCATCAAAAAGAAATAAATCGCCCTCACGGCGAAGCAGCACCGAAGTAAGATGGCGGTACGGTAGAGGCATCATGCCCCCGCAACCCAAGATAAACGCTTCAAGATTCATATATGTAAAACAGTATACCTATTTTAGGGCTTGACGTAAATAGTAAAATAGGATAGACTCTTTTTCGTTATTTATCGAATGCGGGCAATTAGCTCAGTTGGTTAGAGTACAAGCATGACACGCTTGGGGTCGCTGGTTCGATTCCAGCATTGCCCATACCGCATAAGTCCGTACGAGAAATAATCCCTATTAATCAAACAATTCAATACAAAAGGTATTAAAGCCGATTGCAACCTTATTATTTTAGCAATGGGAGGGCAACGATGGCAAAATATAAAAAAAGGTTACCGTATATATGCTTTATCTTGCTGGCATTAGGAAGTATCGCTTGTAAATCTGAAGGACGGCAAAATACAGTTCGTTCCTGTGCTTCAAACGCAAAGGTCAAAACTGTTGCGGGGGGCGAAAAGCCGATTACTCGTGTGGTAATTGACGATAGAGCATTGGTAGCTTTTACTAAACAAAAAGTAACAGCTGTCTATTGTGTTGCGATGGGAGCGTCGTGAGGCGGTACTATTGTAGATCCGACCGTGATTGTCGGAATGCCGAAAGATATTAACGACTATGATAAATTTGAAGCAAACGGAATAGACGTATATATGAAAAAAGGAACCAACACGCTTGACGGCACCGTAACAATAACTGCGGAAAGCTCATTTTGGCAAGATATATTTATCGTAAAAGGAATAGCTCAATAGAAAACGGTCGGCAGTTAATTAACGGGTATTTCAGTCAATGTGTAATTAAATTCATAATTCATAATTCATAATTAAGAATTATGAATTATGAATTAACCTGTTC
>CAJPTT010000014.1 GCA_905373565.1 uncultured Treponema sp.
ACCTACGCCTACGCCAACGCCTACTGCAAACGGGGCGTACGCGCCGACGGATGTAAAGGCTGAACTTGACAGTAACACGGTTAACGGCATAACTATTTCGTGGACAAGTACCGGCGCTAAGAACTACTGGGTGTATTACAACACAAGCAACGATTCATCTACGGCAAAAGTTTTGACCGATTATACGTTTTCATCAAAGTATTCCACCACGTTATCGGAGACAGGTACCTACTATTTTTGGGTAAGGGCCGCCGACGATTATTCATCATCAAGCAGTTTGAGTAGTTTCAGTAATGTTGCCTCATTATCGTTTACGTACACGGAACTTCAAGTACCGACTAACATACAAGCGGAGCTTTCAACATCAAAGCTCAATACGGTTACAGTGAGCTGGACTACAACCGGAGCAAAACGCTATCGGGTTTATTATGGGACAACCAATGATACGGCATCTGCTATATTATTAAGCGGTACGGTTTCATCAACACGTTATTCTAAGACTTTTTCGGCTTCCGGTACATATTATTTCTGGGTGAAAAGCGCCAACGGATATAACGATACCGACCCGACGAGCGACTTTAGCGCTGTCGTAAGCTATAATCTTGTTCATCAAGATTTACCGGTGCCGGCAAATCTTACCGCTTCAAAAGATGGCGCCGGAAAATATTTAGGAATAAGACTTACGTGGGATTCCACAAAGAGCGCTTGGTATCATGTATACTGGGGAACCACAAACGATGTGTCGGCGGCAAAAAAACTTGGCTCTGAGTACAATAATTCCAAAAAAGTGTATGCAGATAGCGATCATCTCGTTTCCGGCACGACGTATTATTTCTGGGTAAAAAGCGCCGACGGATCTAACGATACCGACCCGACGAGCGACTTTAGCGCTGTTGCTTCATATACGTGGACGGAATAAGGCATAAGGCAGCCTGTTCCGAAACGGAAGTCTCGGAACAGGTTTACTCTGCATCCTCCGGTTGAGCGGGATTTTCCGGTTGTGGAACCAATACAGGCGCTGCGACTCCTTGCGTTTCCGGCGTTTGTACGGAAGATGCAGGGGGAGCGGAACCTGCAGCCGGGGATACGGTAGTGTCAGAGGTTTCAGGAACCGTAGCCGGAGATGCTGCTTCATTTGTATTTGTAGCGGGTGCAGGCTGTACCTGTTGTACAGGAGGTGTCAGTTGTGCAGGCGGCGTCGACTGTGGAGCCGAACCGAGCAAAAGCCGGATCGTTTCGTATTCACTTTTGTGTCTCATCTTTAAGTATAAAATTTTGCTGCCGGCATTGTACGTATAGCCTGAAGAATTATACATCTCGAAACGGACATCGCTTCTAAACGGAATACCATACATCTCAATTCGGTAGAAAGGCCTAATACCGTGCAAGGTAAGATAGTGAGATTGCCCTTCGGGAAAGCGAATCCGCAATACCAAGGTTTTTGAAGTGTTTTCCAAAACCTCGATGTTCTGCGCACATGTCCATGCCCAAATACCGGCTTCTGCCTGCAAAGCTAACGACTGTACATGAGGGTACCAACTGTTATCCGGCATCAGAAGGGGGTAGAGGATACCGGCATCCAGCATACCGCTGTCATCGGCCGTAATTACAAGCTGTGTCGATTTACTGCCGGTTATGGTAAAGCCTATCGGTAAGACCGCTGATTCGCCTGAATATCTCAACAAAGAAGTTATCAGCATCCGTGCAACGGATTGCCACACCTGAGATTGCTCAATTCCGTATCGCATCAATATCCGTGCAGAAGTTAAAGCGACAGCGCTGTCGATATACGTACCGTCATTGCTCAAGAACAACCCTTCATCGATCAACAGCAGAGCATCGGTAATTTTTTTCTCACACGCCGGCAGCAAATCTTCAAACAAAGCTTTCCGTTCGAGATAGTAATGCGTACAATCGAGCCATACTTCCAACACACCTGCAGCCTGCCGCGCATTAAGCTGCGCGGCATCCATCTTCTCTATCAACCGGAATAAACCTTCTATGCTGCGTTTAGTGCCGCGGTCGGTTAAAAACGGTATTAAGCAATCTTGTTCAAAAATTTCAAGTGAATTATCCGCAATAAGCGCGGCATACAATTCCCTTTTTTTTGCATCATCGGCTGCCAGTCCCACATGGGTTCCCTGTACATTATCGTAAAAAGGATTTGAAAGATATGTCCGTAAGTTCCGTGCCAGCGTTTGAACAGGAGCAGCTTCCATCGCTCCGGCAAATTTGCCGCGCTGCCCCATTTCGGCAATATAAGCTGTCAAAGTTTTTTCCGTTATCTGTTTAGATGAAAGCGCTTGCGTCCCCGCATGAATGACCGCCGAGGAAAAAGTATTAAGCGCCGCCGTATAAGATTCCGCGGAAGCCTGCACCATCGACGGGATGGTCGTTATGTCGAGTTCTTCAAGCGGCAAATAGGTTTTGTAAGAGGCAAACGGCTGCGCTTTGGCAAGCACCAGATGAGGTCCTTCTAATTGTGCCGCCGTATTTTCTCTATCCGAGTCAAATCCGAAGCTGCCGGTAAATGTATACTGTTTTTTACCGGAGCGCACAAAAATCTTACCGTCTGCACGCTCGATACCGGCATTTTGAGTAATCTTCCACGGGAGCAATACTCTTTTTATTCCTGCGGGAAGCACAGCTTCGACCATGAGGCTATCAATATCGCCGCGTCTTTCTGAAAAAAATGAAATAACCACATCATCCGAACAGTGTACCGAAAATCGCGCTTCCGCTTCATAAAATTGATATGCCAAAACACGCAAAGCGGAAACACTATCCGATTCGTCTACGGCATACACGGGATTTTGTTCGCTAATATATAAATCCAGTCCATTCGAGACCACATGAAGAGGTAAAAGAGGGAGCGTTTCACCTGCTTCGGTACGTTCCTGTCTGCCCGTTACAGCCATAGACCCTAAAGTTAAAGAAAAAGTTTGCCCTTTGGTAAACTGAAGAACAAAAATACCGAAAATAACACTACAATAAAGAACGGTATATGCAACTACTCTGCCGACAATATGCTTCATACACTGTTAGTCTAATAAAAGGGGATAATAATTGCAACAGTAAAACCGCCACGGATGGCGGTGGTATTAAACAACAGCGATGTTTTTTGGTCTACAAAAAACTCGACGTTAAACAGTTGTACACGGATGTACAACTGTTTAACATAGCCGCTAGACCAGATTGAAAAACTTGGATAGACTAGCGGGGTTATGCAAAAGCGAAAGTCTTTGAGCAGTTCCTTTAGTTTTAGTTAATCACCGTTCCGTAGGAGTTTTCATGAAACATTTGTATAGAAGTATTTCAAAAAAAACCGTATGTATCTACCTTATAATCGGTACGCTTTCCTGTTTGAGCGCACAGAGCGCGAAGCCTCATACACAGTCTAACCGGCAAGTATCTAAAAAGCCCGCGGCCGCCGGCGCTGCGGCAAAAGCCACTGAAGAAATTTCGCCGCGGGTCATATTCGGACAACAATTAAGCGCATTGCTAAGCGAACAAAAATGGAGCGAAGCCATTGCGCTCTTTGACACCCTACCCGAAGATGATAGAAACTCTCTTTCCATACGGAATCTAAAAGCAGCCGTACTCATTTCAACCGGCCTGATACAGGATGCGGAAACAACGGCAAAAGCTCTGGAAAAACAATATCCCAACGACATTAATGTACTATACACCATGACAATGGTTGCACAAGCAAAAAACGATAAAAAAATGCGGAGAACTTATTTAAAGAAAATATTGAAGCTAGACCCCAATAACGTGCAGGCTTTACAGGAAGAAGGTGTCGATTTTTACGATCAAGGAAACTATAAAGAAGCAGGGAAAACGTTCAGTAAAATTTTAAAAAAACATCCGAACGATATTCAAGCATTGATTTGGTGCGGTAAGGTGTATTATTTGGACAATAAGATGCCGGAGGCGGAGCAATGCTATCGTGCAGCTTTAAACTATCAGCCGAAAAACAGCTTGGCAATCGCCGAATTGGCACGGATAAAATCGGAAACGAACCGCATGGCCGAAGCTATTGCGGATATACAAAAAGCAATCGAGCTTGAACCGGATACCGCTTCCCATTGGACGGATCTCGGCTCTTATAATCTGCAAATAGGAAGAAGAGAAGAAGCGCGTGCGGCTTTTAACCGTGCAATCGAACTTGTCCCCGATTCATATTTTATCCATATCTACCTTGCAGGATTAAATGATGACCTCGGCAACAAAGAAGAGGCGATAAAACACTACAAAAAAGTAACCGAACTCTATCCGCAATATTATTATGCGTATGAAGGGCTCGGGATTTTATTGTTTGAAAAAAAAGATTGGGAAGGAGCTCGCCGCGCCTTTGTGAACGCTCTGCGCTATGCTCCTGCAAATACCTATTACGCGTTATCCGCAACGATATGCAGCTATAAACTGAATAAAAAAGCGGAAGCAAAAGACTTTATGTCAAAATATCTTAAAACGATAGACCGCGCAAAACGCGAAACCGATTACTATTTGTGCCGCCTTTTTATCGACTTTGCCGGCGATAGCGACGTCAATAATCGTATTACAAAGGAAAAAGACGAAACGGAACGCTTACGCAAGTTCTTTTATTTAGCCGAATTCTATCGACTTGCAGACAAAGGTCATCTTGCTGAAAAGTTCCTGCTCGAAATTAAAGCCACCCCGACCCCGACCTTTTTTGAATATCGGTTGGCAGAAAGCGAACTCGCTGCGAATACGGATACCACTGCGAAAAAGTAGGACACCCCATGAATCAAACATTAAAACACATTACCTTACATGATAAAGAAATCATCCTGCTTGGAACGGCGCATATTTCAAAGGAAAGCGTCAGTGATGTTGAACAATGTATTCACGATGAACAGCCCGATTGCGTGTGCGTCGAATTGGATGAACAGCGATACAAAGCGCTTACCGATGAAAAGCGGTGGCAGGAACTTGATATTGTCGAAGTGCTGAAAACCGGAAAAGGCTTTTTGTTGCTTGCTAATCTCGTACTTGCCGCTTTTCAGAAACGGATCGGCGCCGATGTCGGGGTTAAGCCGGGGGATGAGATGAAAGCCGCCATTACCGCCGCGAAAGAACTTTCGATTAAAACGGAACTTGTTGACCGGCCGATTCACATCACTCTTAAACGGGCATGGGCAAAGAACAATCTATGGGGTAAGTCGAAACTTTTGGCAACGCTGCTCAGCAGCGCTTTTTCTACCGAAAAACTCAGTGCGGACGAAATTGAAGCGCTGAAGGACAAAAGCGAAATGGACAGTATGATGGCGGAAATGGCGGAATACTTGCCTCAGGTAAAAGAAGCCCTGATTGACGAGCGCGATCGTTATTTGGCGACAAAAATATGGAATGCAGCAGGCAAGAAAACCGTTGCGGTTCTGGGAGCGGGGCATCTTGAAGGCACCGCCGCCTACATTGAAAAACTCCAAAACGGAACTGCGCCGAACGATGTAAGCGATATTGCGGATGTACCGCCGAAAAGCGGTTTTGCAAAAATTTCCGGCTGGCTATTACCGGCGCTGATTGTACTGCTTATTGCAGCGGGGTTTGCAAAAGGCGGCGTTGCGGCGTCAAGCGCGTTGCTGGTACGCTGGCTGCTCTGGAACGGGAGCCTCGCCGCACTCGGAACACTGCTCGCGCTTGGGCATCCGTTAAGCATCATTACCGGCTTTTTGGGCGCACCGCTCGCAACCCTTAACCCGTTTATCGGCGTCGGCTTATTTACCGGCATTGTGCAAGCATGGATACGGAAACCGCAGGTCGCCGATATGGAGAACCTGACCACCGACGTAACGAGCATTAAAGGATGGTATAAAAATAAAATAGCGCATATCTTGCTGATCTTCTTTTTATCCAGCCTCGGCGGAGCAATCGGCAACTTTATCGCAGTGCCTGCACTGGTAAGCGGCCTTCTATGAGGAATATCCGTGCAATCGTACCGGGTAAATCAACAGATATCGCAGAAAACTAAAGATTAGGCAAGCATTTGAACCGCGAAGAGGTTCAACTCTGCTTGAATAGTCTTTAGTTTTCTGCGGGGTATCTAGCAAAGCGTCCGGTACGATTGCCGTGGAGGAAATGATGGAAGCTATTCAAAGTAAGCTCTTGTCGATGCAAGATACGGCATATCGGGATTTTAACGCAAAGCTCATTCCCACTGTAGACCCGAAACTCATGATTGGGATACGGACGCCTCTTTTACGGAAATTTGCGAAGGATCTATTTAAAACAGAACCGAAGCAGGCTGCCGCTTTTATGCAAACTCTTCCGCATCGGTATTTTGAAGAAAACAATCTCCACGCATTCCTTATCGAAAACATCAAAGACTTTGATACCGCTATAACCGAAACGGAACGATTTCTGCCGTTTATCGACAACTGGGCAACCTGCGACACCTTTGCACCGTCGCTCTTTAAAAAACATCCCGATGAGGTATATCAAAAAATTTTGCTCTGGATACGGTCGCCCCGCACCTATACCGTCCGTTATGCCATCAATCTCTTGTTGTCCAACTACCTTGATGAACTGTTTAAACCGGAAATGCTCGAACTTGTTGCCTCTGTAAAATCGGAAGAGTATTACATCAATATGATGATTGCATGGTATTTCAGCTTTGCCTTAATTAAACAGTACGATGCCGCGCTCCCTTATATCAAAACGCAAACGCTTGCTCCCTTTACCCACAACAAAACCATTCAAAAAGCAATAGAGAGCCGCCGAATTTCCCCGGAAATAAAGGGCTACCTGCGGATGCTGAAAGTGTAGAGCAATACTGCATGCAGGGTTAAAAAAGGCGAGAATGCCGTAACTTGCCGAAATTGCTAAAAATACCGCCCGATGCGTTTACTCTGCTCTTCTTGTTCACTTTTTCACATTCTTTCAATTGACAGTGAACAAAAACTAAAATATACTCCGTTACATGAAAAGACGGTATTTTCAGATTATCGAATTGATGAAAAAAAATCCGACTATTACGCAACGAGACATTGCCGGTACGTTAAAGATATCGCTTGCATACGTCAATCAAATTCTCTTTGCTATGGAGCAGGACGGTTTTCTCAAGACGAACGGGCTGCCTGCCATCGGTAAAAGAGTGTTAACGATTAAAGCACATACCGAATACGATTCGTGTAAGGTTGATAATGCCATTATCATGGCGGCGGGTTTCGGCTCGCGGTTTATTCCGCTCACGTATGCAACACCTAAGGGACTGCTGGAAGTGTTCGGTGAACGGATGATTGAACGCCAAATAAAACAGTTGCAGGAAGCGGGCATTACCGATATCACCGTAGTCGTCGGCTACCTGAAAGACACATTCGAGTACCTTATCGATAAATACAATGTAAAACTTGTATATAATCCCGATTTTGAAAGCAAAAACAATCTTTCAACACTGTATCATGTCCGCGATAGGCTCAAAAACACGTATATTCTTTCCAGCGACAACTGGTTGCGAAAAAATATGTATCACGCGCATGAATACGATTCATGGTATTCGTCGGTCAAAATGAACGAGAAGACCAACGAATGGGTGTTGCAGCTCGGTTTACACGATAAGATAATGAAGGTAAAGGTTAGCGGCAGAAACGCATGGGTGATGTACGGGCCGGTCTATTTTTCCCGTGCTTTTTCCGATGCTATCCGTCCGATGATTGAAGAAGCATATCACCGTGATGACACCGACGACTGGTACTGGGAAGACGTGTTGCGCCGTCACTTAAATACGTTGACGATGTTTGCCAATAAGCAGCCATCCAATCAAGTATATGAATTTGAGTCACTGGAAGAGCTGCGGCAATTCGACACATCGTATATGGTTTCCACACAGAATAAATGGATGGAATTGATTTCCCGTGTGTTCGGAAAGCCCGAAATGCAGATTAAAAATTTGCGTCCGTTGCGGCTTGGTATGACCAATAAATCTTTTATATTTGAACTGAATAACAACAAATATATTTTCCGTATTCCGGGGGCCGGTACTGATATTCTTATCAACCGGAAACAGGAATATGCAGTGTATAAAGCGATTGAGCCGCTCGGTATTTCCGATAAGGTTATTTATTTTGATCAAATAACCGGTGTAAAAATCAGTCAATTTGAAGAAAATATGCACATAGCGGATCCTCGCAATCCGGATGATTTGGAAGCATGTATGTGGATAGCCCGTAAGCTGCATACATCCGGTATTACGGTACGGCACCGTTTCGATTTTAGAGAGCGGATTAATTTTTATGAAAAGCAGGCGGAAGCAAAGCATGGCATTCTGTTTTACGATTATGCCGAAGTCCGGGAAAAGATGAATGCCTTGCTTAATTTGCTCGACACGCTGAAAAAACCGGAAGCGCTGACTCATATCGATTTAATCTGCGATAATTTTATTATCAGCGACAGTGAGGTAAAACTGATCGACTGGGAATACGCCGCGATGTGCGATCCGCTGGCCGACCTTGCAATGTTTTCTATTTACTCTTACTTTTCCGAAGCTCAAATAAACGATCTTATGCACCGCTACTTCCGCCGCGATCCGGAAAGTGAAGAAAAGCTACGTGTCTATATCTATGTTGCGCTTGCAGGATTCTTATGGGCGCTGTGGACATGCTACAAACAAGCGCTGGGAGAAAATTTCGGTGAGTACGGACTAAAGATGTACCGGTACGCAAAAGATTATTACAAACAAATTATGCAGATGACAAATTATTCTGATGAACGGGATCAACATCTCTCGATGCAGCGCATCGAGGAATTAACCTCTCCACAAGAATAAGAGAAAAAAATGAACAACCACAAAATGAGCACTCGGAAGCTCAATAAAAAGCGCGGTTCCGGAGAAATCGATTGGGTTATTACGCTTTTGCCGCTCTTTATTGTAACGGGTATTGCGGCATTGCTGATCATCTTCCCGCAACAATCGATGAAAGCAATCGATACGCTATGGAATATTTTTGTCAATAAACTCGGGTTTTTCTACATTGTGCTCGGCTTCGGCTTAGTGTGTACCGCGTTTTATCTGGCTTTTTCAAAATACGGCACGTTACGGTTAGGTTCGCTTGATAAACCGCGCTATAGTAATTTTGCATGGGGTTCGATGATCTTTACCTCTACGATGGCTGCCGATATTTTATACTGGTCGCTTATCGAGTGGGGGTACTACTATACAGCTTCCCCATTTGGGAAACATCTGCTTACGACAGCCGAAAAACAAGATTGGGCGGCGACGTATCCGCTGTTTCACTGGGGCATAACCCCGTGGAGCTTCCATATCGTATGCGCCGTTGCGTTCGGCTATATGCTCCATGTACGGCAGCGGAAAAAGCAAAAACTTTCCGAAGCATGCCGTCCTCTGTTCGGTAGTAAAATCGATGGGGTGCTCGGCACTGTCATCGACGTGTTTTCGGTTGTGGGGCTTTTAGCGGGCACCGCGACGACATTTTCGCTTGCAACGCCGCTGTTGTCGTTGGCAATCTCCACCATCTCCGGCATCCCCGAATCGCGGGAGCTTACTTTGATTGTGCTCTGCATTATTGCGGCGGTATATACCTCGGCTGTTTTGCTGGGGATAAAAGGTATTTCTCATCTGGCGAAAATTGCCGTTGTGTGTTTTTCAAGCCTCATTGCCTTTGTGTTTTTGTTCAGCCCTAAGCTCTATATTATTGAAACGAGTATAACCGGCATTGGGAAGATGCTGCAAAACTTTATCCCGCTTTCCACATGGATGGATCCCTTGCGGATTTCGGGCGCAGACGGCGCAGGATTCCCGCAGCAGTGGACGATTTTTTATTGGGCATATTGGATTGCATGGTTTGTCGCAACGCCGTTCTTTATCGGGACAATCTCGGAGGGGCGGACGGTACGGAACACCGTACTGGGCGGGCTTATGTGCGGCATCGCGGGAACCTATTGCTCGTTTATCGTGCTGGGGAATTATGGGCTTTATTTGGAAACGCATGACTTATTACCGGCAGCCGAGCGGCTCGCTGCGGGTATTCCTCCCGCCGAGATTATTTTAAGCATTTTGGAAACGCTGCCGCTTGCGAAAGTCGGACTGGTGCTGCTCATCATCACGATGATTGCTCTTTATGCGAGTACGTTTGACGCAATTACAATGGTGATTGCGTCTTATTCGCAACGGCAGCTTGAAGGCCGCGAACCTAAAAAAAGCCTGAGGGCTTTTTGGTCGGTTGTCTTTATCTTACTACCGGCAGCGTTGATTCTTACCGGCAGCAATCTTAGCCAGCTGCAAAGTTTATCGATTATCGCCGCCTTCCCGCTCGGCATCATTATGATCTGTATTATCGTCAGCTTCTTTAAAGACGCGAAGAATGGGAAGGTAGAGTAAACGCTGACGTGCCGATGTTTGAACGACTTCAAATAAATCTAAGGGGAACCTCTAAAAACGGAAGTTTTTAGAAGGTTCCCGATAGCGCTACCTGCCGGAAGGGAAAATGTGATGTTCTATGTTGGAATTATTTATTGCCGTTTTTCCATTTTGTGCGTAGATTCATTATATGAACATAGACAAATACACAGTGAAAGCACGTGAGGCATTGCAGGAAGCTGCCTCGCTTGCCGAACAGGATAATCACAGTCAGATTGAGCCGGTACATCTGCTCTATAAACTCTTGGATCAGGAGGAAGGCATTGTACCGCCGCTCATTGAGAAGATCGGTGCATCAACTGATCAAATCCTCGATGCGCTCGATTCTATTTTGGATAAAAAACCGCGGGTAACCGGAGACTCTGCACAGGTCTATATGTCGCCGGTTTTAACAAAGCTCTGCGCTCAGGCGGAAAAGCTCGCCGCTTCGTTGAAGGACGAGTATGTTTCCACGGAGCATCTCCTCCTTGCGCTTACCAAAAGCGATGACGAGGTAGGCGAAATGCTCCGCTCGCATGGTATTACCTACGATGCGGCGTTGAGAGCCTTAAAGGATGTGCGGGGAAATCAGCGGGTTACCAGCGAGGATCCCGAAGCGACGTTTAACAGCCTCGAAAAATACTGCCGCGATTTAACCGAACTTGCCCGGGAAGAAAAAATCGACCCCGTTATCGGACGCGATGAAGAAATCCGGCGGGTAATGCAGGTACTGTCGCGCCGCACTAAAAACAACCCTGTATTGATCGGTGAGCCGGGTGTCGGTAAAACCGCTATCGTAGAAGGGCTTGCCCGCCGGATTGTGTCCGGGGACGTGCCGGATAGCCTGCGCGAGAAAAAGCTCTTGTCGCTTGACCTCGGCGCCTTGGTTGCCGGCGCTAAGTTCCGCGGCGAATTTGAGGAGCGCCTCAAAGCGGTTATCTCCGAGGTGCAAAAAGCCGAGGGCAGTATCATCCTCTTTATTGATGAGCTGCATACCCTTGTCGGCGCCGGTGCGAGCGAGGGGGCGATGGACGCTTCCAACCTCTTAAAGCCTGCATTGGCGCGCGGTGAGCTGCGAGCTATCGGTGCTACCACCTTGGATGAGTACCGCAAGTATATCGAAAAGGACAGCGCCCTTGAGCGCCGCTTCCAGCAGGTATACTGCCCCGAACCGAATGTAGAGGACACCATTGCTATTCTGCGCGGCTTGCAGGAAAAGTACGAAGTACACCACGGTGTACGCATTAAGGATGAGGCGCTCATCGCGGCGGCGGTACTTTCCAACCGCTATATCACCAACCGCTTTTTGCCTGATAAGGCAATCGACCTGGTGGACGAGGCAGCCAGTAGACTCAAAATGGAAATTGAAAGCCAGCCGGTTGAGCTTGATCAGGTAGAGCGCAAAATCCTCCAGATGAACATCGAGAAGGTATCGCTTTCAAAAGAAACGGACGCTGCTTCAAAAGAGCGGTTGGAAAAGCTGGAGCAGGAGCTGTCCGACTTAACCGAAAAGCGGAATGTGATGCAGGCGCAGTGGCAAAACGAAAAGACCCGCATCAACGAGTCGCGGAAATATAAGGAAGAGCTTGAGCAGCTGCGCCGCGAAGAAACGCAGTTTACACGCGACGGCAATTTGAATAAGGCTGCCGAGCTAAAATACGGACGCATACCGGAGCTGGAAAAAAAGATTGCTGCCGTTACTGCGGAGCTTGCAAAAAAAGCAGGCAGCAGCGGACAGCTTCTTCGCGAAGAGGTTTCCGAAGAGGATATCGCGAAGATTGTTTCGATGTGGACGGGTATTCCCGTTGCAAAGATGCTGGCGAGCGAACAGCAGAAGTACCTCGATCTGGAAGCAGTATTGCAGAAACGGGTTGTCGGACAAGATCAGGCAGTACAGGCGGTTGCCGATGCCATCAGACGGAATAGGGCAGGACTTTCCGACCCCAACCGCCCGCTCGGCAGCTTCCTCTGTATCGGACCTACCGGTGTGGGTAAAACCGAACTGGCGCGCACCCTTGCGGACTTCCTCTTTAACGATGACCGGGCGCTTACCCGTATCGACATGAGCGAATACATGGAAAAGCATTCGGTGAGCCGCTTAATCGGAGCGCCGCCCGGCTACGTGGGCTATGACGAAGGCGGACAGCTGACCGAAGCAGTGCGCCGCCGTCCGTACAGCGTGGTGCTCTTTGACGAAATTGAAAAAGCGCATCCCGATGTGTTCAATGTTTTCTTGCAGATACTGGATGACGGGCGGCTTACGGACGGGCAAGGCAGGGTAATCGACTTCCGCAATACGATTATCATTATGACAAGCAACCTCGGTTCGGAGCTGATTTTGTCAGCAGATACCCCGGAAGCAATGACTGCGCAGATTAAAGACCTGCTCAAACAGCATTTCCGCCCTGAGTTTTTGAACCGTATCGATGAGCTTTTAACCTTCGGACGGCTCGGCAAAGAGCATATCCGCAAGATCGTCGATATTCAGCTGCAGGCTGTTTCCGCACGGCTTGAAGCACGCCGCCTGCATTTGATTGTAACGGATGCTGCAAAGGACTTCCTCGCGGACATCGGCTACGATCCCTTGTACGGCGCGCGCCCCTTAAAGCGGGCTATCCAAACCGAACTTGAAAACAAGCTCGCCAAAGAGCTGCTTTCTGGCGCCTTCGTCGGTAAGACCGATATTACGGTGGATGCCGGAAAAGGCGGCTTGACGTTCAAGGCGTAAGATAGGTAATGTGTCAAGCCCTTTGCGTATATTTTGTGCTGTGATTTGCGCTTTTGGTGATAACCCTAAGCGGTCGTTTTGAAGATAGGAAGGGTCGAAGGGGAGGAAAGAAACTTTTATCCGAAAAAAGTGTCTTTTCTCCCCTTTATCCATTAATTCAGTGCTTCTACTTAATCTAACATATCGTTACAATTCAGCTTGCAGGTGGGTATTCTATCGGTATGGAACCATTAGCCTTCTTTTTCCGGCAGGTATCACTGTCATCTTTGAAGCTATTCAAATACCGATCCGGCACTATTCATAATGGCATGGATTACCCGTACGCTTGCAGCGAATTTTGAAAAAATATTGACATCATCAATAAATCTACCTACAATAAAGATAAAAGGAGTTACTACTATGGCACAGACAAACATAAATATCCGTATGGACGAGAACCTAAAAAAGCAGTTTGAAGCTTTTTGTTCCGACATTGGCATGACCATGACAACAGCATTTTGCGTATTTGCAAAAACGGCGGTCAGGAAACAAAAAATACCGTTTGAAATATCAACGGATCCGTTTTATTCTGCAAGTAATATTGGTTACCTTGAAAAGAAAATGGCAGATTATAAGGCAGGCAAACTTCAACTGGCAGAGCATGAATTGGTAGAGGATTAACTGTATGCCGGACAAGATAATACAGTGGGACATTGACGCTTGGAACGATTATGTTTACTGGCAGACACAAGATAGAAAAACGCTTAAACGGATAAATCTTCTTATTAAAGATATCAGTCGTAGTCCGTTCGAGGGGCTAGGTAAACCGGAACCGTTAAAAGGTACCTTAACAGGATTTTGGAGCCGTAGGATTGATGAAGAAAATCGGCTTGTGTATGTCGTAGAGGAAAAGGTTATTATACTGATTTCCTGCCGTGGACATTACGAGAATTAATTGCCGTCACCAATATCCCTCATCAATCGTTTTTATTTCAGCGTTTTTGCATACTCTTTAAGTGCAATAGAATGATACATGGTTCTCTGCTACAATGATAGAGATGAAACAAAACAATGTCCCGCAGCAAACGCATTTTATCGGTGTTCTCCTCCCAGAGGATGTAACCCTTACTCTTGAAGATTGCCGCCGTTATATGAACGAGGTTTACGGCTGCAAGTCAGGGCATGGCACTCCCATCCATGTTACACTCGTCCCTCCGTTCAGACTGCAAGAAGAATATTCAACAGCTGATTTAATCAGCGCGATTGAAAAAGAAGTCTTGCCCAAAGGCTTAGGTTTCACTGCTCATATTGATAACTTTGATGCGTTTGGAGATAGAACGCTTTTTGCAAACGTCGTTGCAAGTGATGCGTGGACAAAGCTCCGTGATAAAACGGTACAAGCAATTTTAAATGCCTGTCCGGGCAGTACTAAAAAAGACAAAAAGCCTTTCCAGCCTCACGCAACTGTTGCAAATCGAGATATTCCTGTAGGCATAATGACGAAGGCGCTTCAGGTTATGAACGAACTGAACCTTGCAGAAGACTTTCCGGTTGATAACATCACAATTTTTGAATGGAAAGGCAACAGGTGGGAAGAGGGGGTTACTCTGGAAATTCCCGTGTATTGACTTTAGAATTCAGGGTAAACGCATCAGGTCGGTTTTTTTAGTCTCCCCGCGGAAAAATTGAGACTGTGAGACCATTT
>CAJPTT010000015.1 GCA_905373565.1 uncultured Treponema sp.
GTATAGGGGATATTGTCGGTAAAATTATACTTGATAAATATGTTTTAAATGTTTAATTACAGCATCGGCAAAGTGTTCTCCGCCCGGACACGCCACAATAGCCAAATTAGCAGAACCGGAATACATCATATCCGTCTCCTCATGTCGGAATAAAGTCGAGCATTAGTTTACATATTTCAGAAAAAAATTCAATCGGTCTTTGCTGGGCAAACGCATCAGGTTGTTTTTTAGCAGCCCCGCAGAAAAATTGATACTATTCGACCAGAGTTGAACCGCTTCGCGTTTCAAATGGTCTCATCGTATCAATTTTTCCGCGTTTTTTATCTACTCTACCTGATGCGTTCACCCGCCTGCAAGAAATTACCTAGAAACCAATACCTACGCCAAGCTTTATCCCAAAGCCGGACAGCGTTGTGAATGTACGTCTGAAATCATGAGATGCAACCGATGCGGCAAGGTTAAGAGTGAACCAACGTGAATCGATAAAGAAGCAGAGCTCATGCCGCCACATTCGTTCGATACATCCGGTGTCAAAATAAACCCCGAGCACCTTTGCAAAACGGCTTTCAATTTTGAGTCCCCCGTCCGCATAATACGGCTTTGCATTGATAACCGGAAAAGCAAGAAACGGCGATAAGATTAAATAATCATTTTGCAAGGGTCTAAAATCCGCTCCGATATTTATCTTTAACGGACGCATAATCTTTTTCTGCGGCAGATCGGCAGAAAGCGGATCCACATCCATACTTGGAGTAAAAATTTCTTTATTTTTATCCTTCTTAGTTTCCAGAAGATTATCCAGCGTACCTTCATATTCAAAATGACTCCGTATTCCCGTATTCATTTGTACAACCATAATCGGCAAATAATTTATCCCGCCGGTAACGGCAACCCATTTTGTCGGGCTGTATGATCCTGCTAAGCTTAAATCAAGTCCGCCGTTTTTTAAGAGTTCGGTTCCGGAAAGACCTCTTTCCGCTGCCAGTGCCGGCATATACCCGTAAATATTCATAGTGCCTTCCGCTTTCACATTCAGCCCTTCAATAGCATCGTCGTTTGTTTTAGGCGATAAGGTGAATGTTGCCTGAGGATTTTCCATATACGCAAGCGGAACAAAATATGCAAGCCGTGCGGAAAAGCCGTAATTCGGTTTTCTCAATTGATACATCACGCCCGTATCGGCAAAGACATTGAGCTTTGCGTTGAGAACCCCTTTGATTGTCTCTCCCTGCGCATTTGCCGCATTTCCTTTTGCTACAAGATCGAGCAGACTTTTTGAGACATTCATCCATCCGTCCGCATTAACCGTGGTGGAGAGTTTTACCGTGTGTTCTCCAAGTACCGTAAACTGAAAAAACCAATCAAAGTTAAATAAAGCGCTCGCATGGAGCCCCGACTTTATTGTCTTTTGTGAAAGTTTATTAAAGTCGATAACAAGTTCCGGTTTAAAAAAATCGGAGAAAGAGACCACATTGTTGGCACCGAGAGCGCCCATTGTTAATCCTGAATGCATGGATAACGAACGCCGCTTAGTTCTTTTTGTCGGTTCATTCATTTCAACCGGCTGCAATATGTCTTTCCGCTCTTGCGTTTTGCTGCCGCTTTCTCCCGTAGAAATTACCGTTTTCATATCGGAAGAGTCGTCTCCCTCAGTTATATTTGCAGCCGGTGAGTTTACGGATTCGGGGGTATCGGTATCCGCATTGGCCGCAGCTTCGGCGAGAGTTTCTTCGGGAGTCGTATCGGACGCAGTTTCCGCACTGCTGTTATTATCAGCAGAGGCATCATTTTCGGATAGGCCTGCCGTATCTTCCTGAGAAGGTTGAACGGGTGATACATCGTTTTTGACAGGGGCAGTTGCCGTTTCTTGCTCGGCTGCTATTTCAGAATCGGTACTCCCGTTTACCGCAGTCTGTCCGAAAGCCGTAAAAGCACCCATCATCACGATACAAACTATACTAAAACATATTTTTTTCATTTTATCTCCTCCCGATAAGAACCGGCAGTTTCTTTTTATTCGTGCGGAGGGTTTAATACCCGCCGTCCTCGGCAACGCTCTGCGTCGTAACAAAGGGTATTAAAGCCGACTGCAACCACCTTATGAGAACAACAACCCCGACGCTTGTGTCGGGGTTGTTGATTTATAGCGTAGTATCAATATTCAATCCCGCTACAACGGAAAAAGTTGCCTTTAATTCCAAGTCTTTTTTAATAGTATAAGAACCTTCATCAAACTTTACATACATTTCCGTAGAAGTAGTTTCTTCACTTCTCAATTTTTGCCATTCATCGCCATCAAACGCTATCGGCGACTCTTTTCCGGGTTTTAAAACTAAGGATTTTTCTATATCGCCTGTACTATTTTTTGCGCGGAAAACAAGGTTCGGCGTAAAGCCTGATTCGTTTTTAAGGCTTGCATCCAACTGAATAAAGCGCATTGTATTCAGCATATCGGTAAACGGAGATGTTTGCTGTGATGAGTTCTTTCCTAAAAAATCGTTAGGAATGGTATCCCCTGTAAACGATGATAGCGGCATTTCACCACCGTTTGCACCCACGGTAAAAGCGACCGGTATATCTATAAGGAGATCAACCTCTATCTCGGTTTTTTTTCCGCTATTTTTAGCTGCTTCGTATTTAGCGCGGGTAATAGTAATACCGTTATCCATAGACATCGAAAAAGCAAACCGCAACCTTGAAGGATATTTATTGAGTACCTCATGCAAATTGTCAACCCTGAACATATAAGGAGGAATAGCTCCCGTAAAATCCTTTCCGTCTTCCGCAGGAAGTACACCGGCCGGAAGCTGTTGCAGAGGAGCCGAATCATCGAACAGTGTTTCCGTCTCTCGATTTGAAGCGGTTTTGACATATTCGGTAAAGAATTTGGTTCTAATTTTTGTATTGTTATCAAACAAATCGGATCCGGCATAAAAATACATCGGCATTTTATCCAGTTTCATATTTGCATCTTTCATTTTTGCAAGAAAAGACGGTGTAAGATCTTTATCTTTCGGGAAAGAACTCTTTTTATTCTCTTTCGCCTTTACCGTCATCTCGGTCCAATCAAGTTCAAAACGGACAGCTCCTGAAAATTTTATGGTGCTATCTGTCTTTATATTTTTCAAGGTAAAGGGATCATCATGTGTATTCTGCCCCGGCAACAGTACCTGCGTTTTTAAATCAAAGTTTTCCATATTCTCAATAGGCAAATCAAAATTGTTTCCTCCGGGATACGTTTGCTCCGTTTCTCCCGGGTTAAATGTCTTTTCTTGTTCCGGATTGATTCCGAAGCATGCTGAAAAAAGTTTGATTTTTATCGGATTACCGGCAGGCAAACCGTTATTCAGCTTTATTTTTGCAGTAACGGTGTTTAAATGTATCGTTTTAATCCAAGTTTTCATTCCGTCAGGGATAGGTTCACTTTCCGACGGTTTATTGTCTTTGTTTGCCAGTGTAATTTCAGAAAATTCCTCTATGGAAAAATTAAAATTGACGGACAGATTCTCCTGATAAGTATACGTCGCGTTAGTCAGCGTAATTTTAAGCTTAGGAGTGTATGTCAGTGAAGGTTGATTATTCAATGTTTTATTGGCAAGAGAAACGGATGTTCCTAACGGCTGGAAGCTGCTTGGGGTAATCGCAAGTCCTCCACTGCCTGCCTGCGTTATTGCAGTTTGTTCTTCTATCGTTATACCCGTCCAATCGGCAGGCATATCCATCGATAACTTCAGTTCCCCTGCTCCGATCTTTGCTCTTTGGAAGTTTTCCGGCAGCGGAATATCAACCGATCCCGGCGCCGGTGTAATCTCCGGTTCGGCATTTACTCCGGTCGCTCGTATGATCCTTCCGTGCAACGTACGGGATATTTCTGCATTTCCCGGCCCGCCGATGACGTTCTTTACCGTCAATGTAAGTGTTATTGTACCGGCTATCTCTTTACCGTCCAACGGGAACCGCACATGGTATCCCGTTATATTTCCGGGAATGGAATGTCCGTTGCTTTCCATTTTCGCTTTTGTAATCTCATAATTGACACCATGGGGCGCTGTCGAAATTTCAAAATATGATCCGGTATCAAACGTTATTGTAGCAAATCCGCTAAAATTAACGGGAACAGGGGCAAGCTCTTGTTCCCCTATCCCTGCCGCGGGTACATGTACCGAAATAGGCGGGGTCGGCTGTTGATTGAATTTTTCCAACAACTTTGTGTTAATATCCGTCGCACTTACCCCAAGGTTTTTAGTTTGTCGTATTTTAGGGATGGAAATATTCTTATCAAATTTTCTTGAAAGGCCATCGCCGTTTTCCGTTGCATTGTTGCCGAAATATTTATCCAGATCAAAATCGAAAGATTGAAGAGGGTAATGGACTAAATAGCGAAGCTGTTCCTTATCCGGTGCATCGGCCGGTGTATAATTATGGACTCGGGCTTTTTTGTCCGTATCATTCGTTGTTCCATCGGTTTCCGACCCCTTTTCGGTAATTTTTTCGGGTGAAAAATATTCTTTTGCAGAAAAACTTCGCGAGCCGAGCGGAATATAAAGATCGGGACTGGCCTTTACCTTGACAGATGAGAACGGCTGCAAACGGCACGTAGCGGTAAAAGCTAATACAATAAACATACTAACATACACAAAATATTTGCCATATTTATGATAGAACATGATTTCTCCTCTTATTTTATAGACATAATGAGTCTAACAACCGTGACAATTTTGAGCGGCAAAACAATATTTTAAAGATTATATCATGTTAGTTACCGAAAAACAAGATAAAAAAAGGGAGCCGACTAAAAAAGGCGGCTCCCGATCTTATCGTTATGTATAGGTTTCTATTTAATTATTCGTTTTTATCTTTTCTTCCGCAATATAACTGTTTTCAAAACCTTTAATTTTTTTGATGCTATTGAGCCAGTATTTTGCTTCGGTGTTATTGGTAAAGGGGCCTACCCTTACACGGTGCGTTAAACCGGCCGCAGTTTCTTTGGTAAAGATTTCAACCTTCATGTGCTGAGCGGCAAGTTTATCCCGCGCTCGTTCGGCATTAATCCTGCTTGCAAGCGAAGCGGTTTGAACCCAATAAAGGATTTGAATCTGCGACGTGGCAGGCTTTGCATACGTCTTTGCCTTAGGTTTAACGGTAAGAGAAACGCTCGCTTGTGTGGATTTCTTTTTTACGGGCGCTTTCGGTTGCGCTTTGACTGCGGGAGCAACTTGCGGCTGTACCGGCGCCGACATCTCTTCTTTCTTTGCACCGGACAGCTGCGGTTGTTCTTCCGGTTGCTCCGGAGCAGTCTCGATGCCGATTTGCTCCGCCAATTCTTTAGGAAGACCGGAAACATCGTCAGTTCCTGCCTGCACAGTTAAATCGGAAACATCAATGCCGCTTGTTTGGCTGCTCTGCCCGTCGGTTGAAACGATATTCACATTATTTAAATTGATAATATTTCCCGTGGCCGTGGGAGCATCCCTATCCAGCCCGGCAACCCTATCGGGATATCGTGCCCATAAGTCGGGATCCACATTGGTCGATGTACCTGCAATTTCATAAAGAACAGTTTCCCCGCCTGCTTGTGCAGTTGCGCTATTCCGTGACGGCGAATATAAAAACAGTGCAATACCGAAAATAATCAATACGAATAAGCTTACCGAAAGGATAACCCATAAAATTTTCTTTTGTTCCATAGCTGTCCTCAAAAACCCTTTTCGCGAAGCACACGCTCGATCTTTTTCCGTAAAGACTGCACGGAACGAGCGTTCACTACGCTTACAATATCGGCATTTTGCGAAAGGTATTGAGCAAAGAAATCTCTTTGCTGCAAAAAACGAGCAATTAACCGGCAAAAAGGCAGGCCGTCCCGTTTTTTGCCCCTGATAAGCCTGATCAAAAACGGCGCTTTAATGTAAAGAATAAACGAGCATTCCGATGTTAGGGAGGTCTTATGCAATGTCGGCGCGTTGAGCACAACCGGTCGGTTCGGTTGTTCGGTTAAAGCGGTTTTAATAAGATTACGGATACATACCTCAATTTTCGGGAGAATATATGCCTCGTGTTCCGCCAGCAGCGCCGGTTCCGAAAAAAGCAAGATACTCAAGGCTTTTCTATCCAATGAACCGTCGGACGCCCGCAACGGCAACCCTCGTTTTTCGGCATGAGGGGAAAACCGTGTTATTACAGCCTCGCTTTCTTCCTGCAAAACAATATGAGCAACCTTATCGGCATCGATAACGACATATCCTTTTTCTTCAAGGAAATCCGCAACGATGTTTTTCCCCGCACAGGACTGCCCTGCCAGCCCGATAAGATTGACTATCTTTTGTACCATCCGCTCCTCCGGCTAAAAAAAATCCGCAAACAGCTATGCCGCCTGCGGATTTTTCACGCTGCCGGGAGCGAACCCAAAGTCAGTTACTTTTTCACTATCCCCGGCGGCAAATACATTTAAGAGGCGCCTCTACAAAATTGAAGTTGTCGAGGCTTCCCGTTCTTACTTAATTAAGACAAATTCAACACGGCGGTTTTTCCACCAGTTATCTCGATCCGAAAGCGATGCAACCGGCTTTGTACCGCCGATGCCGACGGACGATAGTCTGCTGCGGGATACGCCTTTTTCAATAAGGAACTTGCGAACAGCATCGGCTCGTGCGCCTGAAAGCGGTATCAGATCCTCTTTCTCTTCGCGTTCCGTTCCACTCACATTATTCGCATGTCCTTCAACCTGAACCTTGTAATCGGGGAACTTATTCAAGATTTCCGCGATACGGGTTAATACCTTAATATTCCGGTCAACAACGTTCTTTTCGAGCGCTTCAAAGTCCGCGGCATTCTTTCTAAAGATAATAGAAGGAACTGCAATCTTCAATTTGTCGCCGTCGCGGATAATCAACACGTCGATCGGAATATAGCCCTTGACAACGGAGGTAAGCCCAATCTCGTCGGTTACGGTAAAGGTATACGGATAGTCGGTAGCCGATTGTACGGTTTCGCCTTTTAATGAACGTCCGTCCCAGATAATCTGTTCGGTTATCTTATCCTTACCCCCTGTGCTCCAGAACAGCTTATTGCCGGTATCTTCGGGTTCGCGAATTTCAAACGACCACTGTTTTAACTGCGTATCCGACTTTGCGGACAGGTTAATAAAGAGTTCGTCTTCGTTACCGTCGTTATCGGGGCTGAAATACTTGGGCGCTAACTTAACGCCGATCTCGGGAGCTTTTATCGAAGAGACAAACGGAGCGGTACTGACTGCCAGTTCATCACCCTTCGTATAATGCAGCGAAAGCTCTGCAATAAAGGTACCGGATGCAACCCTGCCGGAATCGGTTTTACCGTCCCACTGCAAAGAAGAAGTAAGTGCGGAACCTTTTTCCGAAGACCACGTTTTTACCGGAGCGGCACTGCTGTTATCCGCCGGTTTTATTACAACCGACCAAGAAGCAAGTCCGTCTTTCAGAGTCGTGTGTACGGTCAGGTTCTGCGTATCCTTTATGCCGTCTCCGTTGGGCGAGAATGCCGGCAATTCCGCAGTGATATACGCTTTGGGTACACGCGAGTCAATCACGATATTATCCAGAGATTTGATTGTTTTATTACCTGCAGAATCCTGTGCAAAAACAGTATAGCGATAGGTTCCGTCGGGAACTTTATTCCCCGAAGCATCGGTTCCGTCCCACACAAAATCGGTTGCTTGCCCTTCCCACGTGAAGTTCCGCACTTCCTTATTACCGGCAGCGGTAATACTGCCCGTCCACAGGTTTTCTGCGGAAGCTTTTTGTGTTACCGGTAAATTCGGGCGCGTTGCAGCGCTATCCGTCGAGAATACCAAATACGGCGCAGAAATTTCCACTTCGGGATAGTGCGTATCAAGTGTAATTTCTGAAACAGTTGATTTGGCAGTCTGTCCGTTTGTAAGCGTTACATCGATAGAAGCGGAGTAAACTCCGTCTGCACAAAGCTGCCCGTTTGCATCCCCCGCATCCGCGACACCGTCCCAGCTGATTGAAGCGGGAGGCGTACCGTTTCCTGCAAGCGTCTTTACGGCAGCGCCTGTTTTATCGTAAATACCAAACGTGTAGGACGCTACAGCGGTATTCGATTTCAGTTTAGGCGAGAATACAATGGTATCCTGTACGCCGTCTTTATTCGGCGAAAACGCCAGCATATTTGCGGATAAGATAATATCCGCCTTTTCGGTATTCAACTCTACCGAAACGGGTTCGGAATAACCGGTATTGCCGGCATCGTTTTTACCTGCCAAGCGGTAGGCATATTTCCCGTCCGCCATCAAAGCGCCGGAGTTGTTCCGTCCGTCCCAAGCAAAATTTGCAGCGTTATCTTTTGTAATTGCAAAGCTGCGTACCGGTTTACCGCTCATATTTCCGGCGCCGTCAAGCGCATAAATTTCTGCCGTCCATGTATCACCGGCGCTCATTTGCTGAGTAAAGGTAACCGTATCCAGCTTTCCGTCGCCGTCAGGCGAGAAAATAGCGGTAGAAGCTTTTACCGTTGCTTTAGGAGCGGTAACATTGAGGGCGAAAACAGGAGATGTCTCGCTTGGCGCATAGCCGTTTACATAACGAGCGGAAAGTACCGCTTTGTAATCGCCTTCGGGCAAAACCGTTCCGTTTTTATCTTTTCCGTCAAAGGTGATTGCAGCGATACGGCTATCGGAGATTGTGTATACCGTTGTTCCCTTTGCATTTTGAATATCGATTTTCCATTCCTGCAAGCCGGTTTGAATCGGAATTGCCGGTGATAAGGTGATGGTATCTTTCACGCCGTCCCCATTCGGAGAAAAGGCATTGGTACTAATCGAAATACCGACTGAAGGTTTAATAGTGTCTACTATGATATTGGGAACCGACTGTGATGCACTGTTTCCTGCGCGATCGGTAGCGGCAATTTTATAGATGTAAATACCGTCGGGGATAAATTCACCGGAATTGTTCTTTCCGTCCCATGCAAAATCGGTAGGAGCGGCATTTACGGTATCGACGGTGCGCACAACCTTGTTTCCGGCATCGGTAACGGTTGCCGTCCACTTATCTTCAACGGAACCGTTCTGCTTGATAAGGAAGGCATCCTTATTTCCATCCCCGTCGGGACTGAAAATCAGCGCATTTTGACCGGTAGGCGGCGTAACGGTAATCATCGGCGGCGTATTATCAACCACTACGGCATAACGCTCCGTTTTTGCCGTGTTGTTATTATCATCGGAAGCCGTAAGCGTAAAATAGTAGGTTCCGTCGGGCGCTACCGCTCCGGAATCGAGCATGCCGTCCCATCGCAGTGTCTCCGGCACTTCAACGCCGGATTTTGCTTTTGTCAGAAGTTTCCAGAAAGACTTTCTGCTCAGCTGCGGGCGCGCTTCTTTATTCGCAATTGTACGGACAACTTCCCCTTTTTCGTTTTCAAAAGTACACTCCCATGCCATCACATAGCGCTGATCGGTGATCGACAACGGAAATTCCAACACATCCTGCACGCCGTCGCTATTGGGAGAGATATATTTGGTTTTGGGATAATCGATGCTAATAACGGGAGCAGCGGTATCGGTTTTACCGACCTTTACATTCACCCCTGCACCGATTGCCCAGATATCATTATAGAAGGGCTTAATGGCAAGCTGCGGAGTAATATCGCTCTGTTCCCACGCATTTGCTTCGCTTTTATCTTTTGAATTCAACTTAATTGTACAGGCAAGACCGAACGAAGGAATGTAGGTTTGCCGGCGATTCAATGTTTCCACAAGATTGAAATTCCAACCGGTCTTAAAGGTAACCATGTCGGCAAACTTCATGTGTAAACCGGCATCAAATACAAGGTTTTGGAAGGTCGGGAAAGACAGATCAAAGGCCATTCCCGCCTTAAAATTTTTTACGGAAATCAAAGTAGTAGCAAAACCAACCCGCGGAGTTACCATGCCGGGAAAGCTGTTTCCCATGAGGCCGTTCGTTTTATCGGCGCCTTTTATACCGCCCTTACCGGCATCATACGGTTTGCCTATTCCGGTAATTGAAGCGCCGAGTTTTGAATCTTTCGCAAAGCCGAGATCGCCGAGCCGATAGAGCACACCGAGATCGGCTCCAAGCCCCCAGCCGGTTCCGACAATACCGTATAGCCCGATACCGAGGGCCAAATCATCGGTTAGATCCTTTGAATACGAAAGGCGCATCGAACCGGCAGTCCCCCATGGCAGTGTATCAAATGACGAATTAAAGAAATGAACATCGGTAGCGATGACACCCCATCGCGCAGGATATAAGAAGTCTATGTTCGCCAGATGTCCTCTTATCCCTGTATCGCCGGCAGTATTTTTTTTAAACCCGATAATAGCAGCATAGGAAAGGTCAAAGGTGGTTCTCTGTTCATAGGCCGAAAGTGCAGGGTTTGTTGCCAATTCAGAAGGATTTCCATCCCCGAACGGTCCGCCTGTAGCGCTTGCCTGACCGCCCAATAAATCGGGAGAAAAGAACGTATTGGCAGATTCTCCACCTGCCGGCGGGTTATAAGCAAACAAATATGTATATGCGCCCAGTAATGCGCATAAAGTGAATACAACGCGTTTCACAAAATCCTCCTTGAATAGGATATCTCTAAGGGCCGCCTTGCATTTTTAGAGACGATTCATGTATCGTTCAGTATAGCTGCTTGGGGATATCTAAAAACTAAAGTTTTAGAGATACCCGCTTATTTTAAAACGGAAAACGGATTGATTAAACTCCCGTTTTTATAAATAGACAAATGTAGATGCGGGCCGGTGGAATACCCCGTATTGCCGACGGCGCCGACAATGGCACCTTGTGTAACATATTGCCCCCGTTTTACATAGATGGCGGATAAATGGCCGTAAAGCGACTGATATCCCCGGTCATGGGTAATAATGACATAATTTCCGAAAATACGGTTAAATCCCGTTTCTGCAATTCTTCCATCCAGAGTCGCCTTAACAGAGGTGCCGATAGGTGCGGCCAGATCGATACCCGAATGGAAGCTCCGTGCACCGGTAAAAGGATCGTTTCGATATCCGAACGGAGAAGTCAATCGACCCATTATCGGATAGATAAACAGCTCACCGAGCGCTTTGCGCAGTTCAAAAGATGAAAGTGATGCGCCGGGAATAAAAAGTTTTTGCCCGACGGACAGGGTCTCGTGCGTTAAGTCATTTGCATCAAGTAACGCGGTAACGTTTACCTTATGGGTAGCTGCAATCCCCGCAAGTGTTTCGTTCTTTTTTACCGTATATAAAAGGCCGTCCGTCGAAGGTATTCGCAATGTCTGTCCGGCGCTGATTCTACGAGCATTATCGATGTTATTCACCGATAGCAGCGTCCCGAAATTCCGTAACCCTGCCCGGGAAGCAATACCGCTGACAGTATCTCCTTTTCTTACCGTATAATCTTTAAACGTTACCGTCGAAACGTACCCATCTGCAGCGAGGAAGGCTTCTTGATCGGTAAAGTTTTCCTGTTCGGGAAAAATATACGAATGAATCGCACGGCTGAACAAAGGTTCTTCGCTAAAGGTTATCGTCCGTATGGAATAAGCGCCGGCTCCGGTACGCAGCAGCGGCAACGCCAGCAGTGCATACACGATACTGAAAACCAGCAAGATCGGCAAAGGGTTACACCGTATCGGCAGTGCACTTCGGTTAAAAGCAACCGATCGATTTGTATGGGTATATGACGCCCCTGTCTTGCCAAGCCCTGAAAAAAGGCGCATGTCAGCCGCTACGGCAGTTTGTCGGGTGTAACCGCCGACATATTCATTTTTACGCTTTATTTGAACGGCGAACGACATGGAATCATTTTGCATCGTATCCATATCGGACGCTTGATACGTTATTATATCCATAGTTACACTATCGGCAAAAAAACGGAAGGCAAAAGACCTCGTTATTCAGGGTAAACGCATCAGACGCCTTTCGAGTAACTCGTTAAGCGCTTTGTTTTATCGCTTTATTTTTGCCCCCGACGAGTCCGAATATAACCGCGCCGATAACCGCTGGAATAAGCCATGCAACACCAATGCTCGAAAGCGGAAGTTTTTGCAACAACGCGGCCAACCCTCCGAATGATACGGGATTTGCGCCGAATAGTCTGAGGAAATCGTTTACGATACCTTCGGTAGAGGCAAATGCCTGCAAACAGCTGACCAAAAGCGTACCGACCGTTCCGCCGACATAGTAGTACCGGTTTGGGATATACTCATCAAAAAGGTTCATAATCGTTAAAAGGATACAAACGGGATAGAGCGCTTCAAGGAGCGGTACCGAATAGCGGATGATATTTTCTACTCCGTAGTTGGCAAGCCAGCAGCTGAATACCGACACAACGATCACAATCGCTTCATACGATACCTTATTATGGAATAATCTTTTAAAAAAATGTCCTGCCGTTGCTGTCAAACCGATTGCCGTGGTAAGACAGGCGAATGCAATTGAAAGAGATAGAATAATCTTTCCGGTATTACCCCATAAACTTGCGCAAATATTGATCAACAACGCAGTACGACTGATATCTTTGGAAAACACCTGCGAAGCCGATGCCCCTGCATGAAGCAATCCGCCGTATACGAGCAAAAGACCAACCGCGGCGATGAGCCCTGCGGAAAGATTTACTTTTAACAGCGATTTCCGATCCGAATACCCGCGTTCCTTGATATTATTGATAATAATCGTCGCGAACAACATAGCCGCAAGCACATCCATCGTCTGATAACCTTCCAAAAAGCCTTTTAAAAAAAAATTCTGTGGAGAAGGATTTTCAAGCGGGCCGAGCGGAGCGATAAAGGCGCGGATAACGATAGCAGCAAGCACGATGATAAGCATCGGCGTTAAATATTTACCGATGGTATCGATTACCTTTGACGGTTTAATCGAAAAGATCAACACAATTGTGAAGAATATAATAGAACTGATTACAGGACTTATCGCTATGCTGAAAGGAAGTACGCCGATTTCATACGTTGTTGCGGCTGTCCGCGGAATAGCTAAAAGAGGCCCGATGCCAAGCATAATAACGGTGCCGAACACATCGGCAAAAACGGGATGAACCTTACCGGCAAAATGCTGTATATCGCCCCCCGCTTTTCCCATCGAAAAGATACTCAAAATAGGAATACAAATGCCGGTAATAGAGAAGGCAATAAACGTAATGAACCACTTGCCGCCGGTCATAAAACCGAGTAACGGCGGAAATATAAGATTCCCTGCACCGAAAAACATTGCAAAAAGCGCAAAGCCGACAATAATACAGTCTCTAAATCCTTTCTTCATAGCGGATCCCCTGATATAGTAATTTACGCTAACCCGTCGATATAACCGTTTACAAGATCGATGCGGAGCGCTTGAGGGTCTTTGGGCAGCCCCGGCATCCGCATCATGTCGCCCATAACCGCAACGATCATCTCGGCGCCGTTGTTTACAATAATTTCTCGGACAGTCATATCGAACTGAGTCGGAACGCCGAGTTTTTTGGGATCATCGGAAAAAGAATACTGAGTTTTTGCGATACATACCGGATAGGAATCGACACCCCAGGTACTGATTCGCTTCAGCGTTTTTTCCGCATCGGCAGAGTAAGTAACGGTTTTTGCGCCGTACACCTGTTTGCATATCTTTTCTATTTTAGTCTTGATATCATCGCTATCCTGATAGGTAAACACAAGCGGCTTTGACGGTTCGGTTTCAATCAATCCTGAAACGGTACGGGCAAAATCCGTTGCGCCGCCCCCTCCATCAGAAAAGGCGCTGTTTACGGCAAAAGGTACATTGATGTTTCGGCAATACGTGTGAAGGCTCTCGATTTCCTCCTCAGCATCGTAATTATATTTATTCAGTACCACCAGTACCGTTTGTCCGAACTTACGCAAATTTTCAACATGCTTGTCCATATTTTTAAACCCGCGGGCAAGCGCCTCTTTATTGGGCTTGGACAGCTCCGCTTCCTGAACGCCGCCGTGTAATTTAAGCCCGCCGATGGTAACGACAAGCACGGTTAAAGCAGGAGAAAGCCCCGCCTTGCGGCATTTAATGTCAAAGAATTTTTCGGCGCCTAAGTCCGCCCCGAATCCCGCTTCGGTGATAACGTAGTCACCGTAGGTAAGCGCCGTTTCGGTCGCGATAATGGAATTGCACCCGTGTGCGATATTTGCAAACGGGCCGCCGTGTACAAATGCGGGAGTATTTTCGGTTGTTTGCACCAAATTCGGATTAATTGCATTTTTAAGCAGTACGGTAATCGCTCCGGCGGCGCCGAGGTCTTTAACCGTAAACGGCGTATTGTCCGGCCGGTAGCCGAGGATAATCTTTTCTATGCGGCGGCGTAAATCGTCCATGTCGGAAGCGAGGCACAAAATCGCCATAATTTCCGAAGAGGCGGTTATGTCAAACCCCGATTCAGCTGGGACGCCATTCCCCTCACCGAGTCCGGTAACGATTGAACGGAGCGCACGATCGTTC
>CAJPTT010000016.1 GCA_905373565.1 uncultured Treponema sp.
GTGTGTACAAGTTGGCAGGCGGCGGAGATACGCTGTCGAAAACGGCGCAGCAGCTGTTACAGTTGGCGCTTAAAGCAGGGTTCGACGGTATCGAAATAGATAAAATCCAGCTGCCGCAAGTACGGAAAGACGCACGCGATTTGGTAAAGCTCGGTAAGCTCGTCGTGTTGGAAAACTTTTTGCACTACCACCGCGAGATATACGACAAAGCGATTGCCGCTATCTTAAAAGGGAAAAAAGCAGGCGACATCATCACCATTGCAGATGCCCGTACCGCGACCAATCTTTCGCGCAAGTATGTCATCCCTCTGCTCAATGTTCTGGAAAAAAACGGTAAGGTAAAACGCCGGGAGAATGATAGAATCGTCTTGTAGGATTAAGACAGGGTAATCACACTAGACAGATAAATCATAGTCTCTCTTTTTCTGCGGGGTGTTTAAAAAACAGTCTGGTGTGATTGACCTGACGGCTAGTAGCCCAGCGCTTCCTTCTCCGCTTCCAATTCGCGTAAGCGGGCTTCCAGTTCAGCTTCTTTTTCTCGCTTACACAAAGGGCATTCAAAATGTTCTCCGTCGATGTACCCGTGCTTTGGACAGATGGAGAAAGTCGGCGATATGGAAAAATACGGGATGCGATAATGAGAAGCAACCGCTTTAACCAAATCTCGACACGCCTGCCAATCCTTAATCGATTCGCCTAAGAAGATATGGAATACCGTGCCGCCGGTGTATTTACGTTGCAGGGCTTCCTGATGATCCAAGGCTTCAAACACATCGGCAGTATACGAAACCGGCAGTTGGCTTGAATTGGTATAGTAGGGGTCGCGCTCCCCGGAGGTGATAATGTCGGGGAACTGCTGCTTGTCATGCCGCGCAAGCCGGTACGAAGTGCTTTCGGCGGGGGTTGCTTCAAGGTTAAAGAGGTCACCCGTCTGTTCCTGAAAATCCGCAAGCCGCTTGCGCATGTGGGTTAATACCTTTTCAGCAAAGGCCTTGCCGGTTTCGCCCACGATAGTCTCCCCGAGGAAGTTAAGGCACGATTCGTTCATGCCGCAAATCCCGATAGTGGAAAAATGGTTGTTTAAGTGCTCAAGATACCGGCGTGTATACGGGAAAAGGCCTCCCTCCAACAGCCGCTGAATCACCTTGCGCTTAATCTGCAAGCTTGTTTTGGCAAGTTCCATCAGATAGTCGAGGCGATCAAAGTATTCTTTTTCCGTGCGCGCAAGGTAGCCGATTTGAGGCATATTGATGGTAACCACGCCGATGGAGCCGGTAAATTCGTCGGAGCCGAAAAGACCGCCGCCCCGTTTCCGCAGTTCGCGCTTATCCAGCTGTAAACGGCAACACATGGAGCGGACATCGCTCGGGTTAAGATCCGAGTTGATAAAATTCTGAAAATACGGCGTCCCATATTTTGCCGTCATCTCGAAAAGAAGGGCGGCATTCGGACTATCCCACTTAAAATCTTCGGTGATATTGTAGGTCGGAATGGGATATTGAAAACCGCGTCCTGCCGCATCGCCTTCCAGCATCAGCTCGATAAAGAGCTTATTGATCATATCCATTTCCGCTTGGCAATCGCCGTAGGTAAAATCGGTTTCCTTTCCGCCGACTACCGCTTTTTTATCGGCAAGGTCTTTGGGGCACATCCAGTCGAGTGTGATATTGGTAAACGGCGCTTGACTTCCCCAGCGGCTCGGCGTGTTAACCCCGTAGACAAAGCTTTGCAGGCACTGCTTTACGCTCTTTTCATCCATACTGTCGGCTTTTACAAAGGGCGCGAGATAGGTGTCGAAGGAGCTGAACGCCTGCGCTCCCGCCCATTCATTTTGCATAATGCCGAGAAAGTTTACAACTTGCTGAATAAGGGTGGAAAGATGGCGCGCAGGCTTCGACGTAATCTTGTCGGGAACGCCGCCCAAGCCCTCTTGGATGAGCTGCCGGAGCGACCAGCCTGCACAATAGCCCGAAAACATCGAAAGGTCATGGATATGGAAAGCAGCTGTCTGATGCGCTTCGGCGATTGCCGGTGTGTAGATATTTTTAAGCCAGTAGTTCGCCGTTATCGTGCCGGAGTTATGCAGGATAAGCCCGCCAAGCGAAAAGTTGACATTGGCATTCTCGTTAACCCGCCAGTCGCTTTTACTCAAGTAGCCGTTCATCGTTTTGTCGATACCGATCATCAGCCGTTCCGCATCGCGGATAGCTTCCCGTTTTGCACGGTAGAGGATGAAAGCTTTTGCAATGCGCGCTTCATTGCGTTCGATCAAAACATTTTCGATAATATCCTGAATTTCCTCGATTGCGGGAATAGAATGTGCATGGCGCGAATCCATCAACTCTGTCAGTTTCGCTTCCACCGCAGCCGTCAGTGTATCAGCCTTTTCTTCATCCGCAGAACCGGTAACCGCCTCAATTGCTTTTTGAATCGCTATCTTTATTCTATTCCGATTAAAGACTTCAATATCGCCCGACCGCTTTACCACCGATCGCAATACCGGTTTTGTTTCTATCGTTGTGTCTCCTAAAAAGGCCGTCCATTCAGGAAATACCGCTTGATCCATGTTTTTCTTCCTCCCCATATTTGACATGCGGGAACCTCTAAAAACCTCGGTTTTTAGAGGTTCCCATGTATTTTTTTCACCTCATTGATAAATTCATCAAGGTCATTAAATTTCTTATATACCGATGCAAACCGAATATACGCTACTTTATCTACAGTGTATAAACGGGCAAGTACCATTTCGCCCAGTTCCGTACTCTTGATTTCTTTCGCGCTTTTACTATTCATCACCGCAGCGTCTTCAATATCGCTGACAATGTTTTCAATTTCGTTCATCGAAACGGGACGCTTTTCCAGCGAACGTTCGATGCCGCGTTCCAATTTTGCGCGGTCAAAGGGTTCTCTCCGGCCGTTCCGTTTAATCACCATCAGCGGTTTTTCTTCTATCCGCTCATAACTGGTAAAACGGTATCCGCAGCTGAGACATTCTCTCCGCCGCCTGATACAATCACCTTGCCCGAGTGTTCGGGACTCTACCACTTTGTCGTCAACACTTCCGCAATACGGGCAGCGCATATCTTCTCCCGTTAACTAATTCATAATTCATAATTAAGAATGCGTAATGCATAATTTTGTTGACTATAATTCTTAATTATGAATTCTTAATTAATTTTACCCTGCAAAAACCGCTGTGAGTATGTCCCACTGTCGTTCGAGCGTTTTGTTGCGTGCCGGAAAAATAGCGACGGTCTTTTTTTCTCCGGTGCGTAAACACAGTATGCATTTTATAAACTCCGTTTTAAACATACCCTTGATAAAGCGCTCCGTTTCGGCTTTTTCGATGTCTGAAAAGGAATACTGTTTGCGCAGAGCAAGAGAAATGAGGCCTACCCGATACTCTATTGTCTTTTTCGTACAGTCAAAGCGCCACCGGTCTACATAGCAGAGTACAAACAGCGAAAAACAACCCAATACGATTCCCAACACCGGCAATCGATGCCGTTCAATATACATCAGGGTGGCAGCTGCAATGATACACAGCAACATAACGGCGTACCATATCCGTGTCCCGGATGAAAGAAGTGAGAATGTGAAATTATCGTTTTGGTTTTTTGTAGGCAACAACGGCTTATTCATGATTTTTCTTTCGATTATACCGAGCTAAAAGAGCGATACCGATAAGGCCGCCTGCAATCATCATAAAACAAAATATCTGTCCGGTAGAAATATTCTTGAATGAGCTAAAAAGATAGATATTTGCCTCATCTACGGCGGCGGCAATCCGAAAGCCCAGCTCATAATCGGGCTGCCGAAAGTATTCGATAAAAAAACGGACAACCCCGTAACCAATGGTATAGAAGCACAATAAAAAGCCGTTAAACGGTTTTTTATTGCGTACCAGCCATACCGCAATCCAAAGGAGCACTCCTTCAAAAAGCGCTTCGTATAGCTGGCTCGGATGGCGGGGCAAGTTGATATACTGAGCTCCTTCCTGTATGGCGACTCCTGCTTTTGCTGCAAACTCTTGTACCCATGCTTCTTTGACGGGAAAGCAATCGTGCAGCGGTACCGACGGAAAGATCATGCCGATAGGGCTTATCGTAATACGCCCGTAGAGTTCGCCGTTTAAAAAGTTTCCTATCCGGCCGAAGGTATAGCCGAGCGGTATTCCCGCCGCCGCCGTATCCGCCCAGGCAAAGAAATCCTGCTTATGCCGTTTTGTCCAGAGGAAGGCGCCCAAGAAGCAGCCGATAAAACCTCCATGGTACGACATTCCCTGTAACCCCGTCCACTCTCGCGCTTCGGAAAACGGCCAAAAGATCAGCCACGGCTTTTGCCAGTAAAGCCATGTCGGTTCATACACCAGTGTTGCAAAAATACGGGCGCCCAGCATCAACCCGAAAAGCGACCATGTAAAAAAGTCGATAATATCTTCATTCGTAATAGGTGTTTCACTCTTTGCATACCGTTGTAATTCGCCTTTTTTCACCTGTACCTTAAACAGTACAAACGCTATCGCAAAGGCAACGAGGTACATAAACCCGTACCACCGTAACAGAGGGAAGCCCGGAATAATCTCCGGCTTTATCCACGACGGATATTGAATAGCACACATCATAAAAACACCTCTTTTACTCCGTCGTCAACTCGATTGGATCCTCGATTTGTTTACAGATTATTCTGCCCTGTTTTGAATCAAAGGTAAATATGACATGAGAAGCCGGTTCGCGTACTTCATAATATCTGCCGTGGCTTTCCAAAATAACGCCGGGGTACACCGTACCGGTTATCTTTATCTCCGAGGGAATATGAGATTCAAAATTTTCTTTCAACTTAAAAATTTTTATGCCGAGCGCCGTATTGGATTTAAGCAATATAACCTTTTGTTCCCGCAGTTCTTGGACACGATCTGCCGGCGTTTCGGCATCGTTCAGTTCCGCTTCTATACGAGCTATTTCCAGCAGGTTTTCCTGCGTTTGTTTTTCGTATACTTCAATTTTATCCTTTATGAGGTAGTCTTGTCCAAAAGAGATAATCGTGCGGACGGTTTTGTAGTCGCCTAAATTACGTGCTCTCATACCGCGGGCTGCATGAGCATTCCCTCCGATAAAGCTGCCGGGTTCTCCGTTCATAATCAGCTCGCCGTTTGTTTTAACAACGCAGCGGAAGCTGTATTCGTTAATATAGATATTTCCGCCGGCGAAGAGCCGTGCCGTTTCGGCAAAATGGAGCGCCATTGTGTTCTTAGCCCATACCGTACCGCGGCTTTCCCCGCGTATACCGCCGTTCATTAAAAGCGATTCCTTAGTGTACACCAGCGATACGCCCGCATCTCCGTTCACAGTCAAAGAGCCGCCCGCTTTCACACTGCGATCTGCCTCAATATCTCCGTTGATAATCACATCGCCTGCAAAAATAATGTCGCCGGTTTCTTTATTCACATCGGTGTCGATAATTTTTGAATTAAGTATCTTGAGCCTTTCGCCGGTGCGTACCAACTCCCCATGCACAGCCGCTACGAACGAAATTTTTTTTCCTTGCTTAATAACGCGGATGGAATTATCGGTTTGGGGTAGTTTTAGCAGCGCTGCCTGATCGATTTCTATAATGTTTCCGAATACATCGGATCCTTTTTCGCCGGCTTCCTGAAAGAATGTTTCCAAGAAGGTTTCACCCCGTTTTACCGAAACACTGTTTGAATGGCCGAAATCTACTTTCCAGTCAAATTGATATGAATGGGGAGCGACCGGCGGTACGCCTCTGCTGACGGTAAATTCAACCGGTGCGGAAGAAAGCCGCGCTTCGTAAATGGCATCGCGCAGTATCTTATCGGTATACCGATCCGGAGGCAGGTTCACTTCGTCTAAGGCTTTTTTTAACCGTGAAAGCGAAAGTCGTGTTCCTGCCCCTCTTCCCGATTCGAGAATGAGAGATGCTTCCATTTTATCGTCGCTGATAGCGGCTTTAACCGTCGCGTCTTTGTAAGGAATAATGCGCAGCTTGAGTCCGTCGGGGCTTTCCGCCGATAGGAGAATGCCGTTACAGCTTGCTTTTAGTTCGTCGTTGGTCTGTGTGATATTCCGTAAATCAAGCACAAAGGGGTCATTGCCCGGTAAGCCCGGAATAGCATTTCCGTAAATATCCGACCCGTTTGTTCCTAATTCCGATTTTGAAAATTCGTATAGCAGATCGTGTTTTGCAACGATAGAAAGCGCTTGTGCTTCGGAAAGCGGAAAGTCTTTGTCATATATCATCTGCGGCTGCTCACGGGCGGTTCCTACGGCTCGAAGCAGTTTTTTACGGAGCAGGAGATCTTCTGCCTCGTCCAACTTTGTAATATGCGGGATAAGCGTCCTGTCTTTGCCTCGTCCGGGTAGTACGCCTTCTGCAATAACAAGTTCAATTTCCCGATCGGGAGCTTCGAGAAAGGCATTTATTTTTTCGTCCAGCGCTTTAAAATCGATATGCGCAATTTGACTGTTATTCAGCATGGTCGTTATCAGTTTTTTATCGATAGTATGCGGCTCGTCTTTTGCCTTTCTGATGTACAACACTGCCTTAGTTTTGTCCGGATCGATAATCAGACGTGTATCAAAAGAAGGATCAAGTTCGATTTCGAGGGGAAGCGGCATCGTCTTGCCATATAATATCTTATCAAAATAGTGTTCGAACTGCTGCGCGTTGATGAGGTTTTCGGTAGAAAGCCCGTTTTTTCGCGCTTGCTCCATGATCTCTTCGTAGCCGGGAAATACGCAGTTTTCTTTATTTTCTACATCGCTGACGGAAAAATACCACTTTTTATTTCTCTCGTTTTGTTTTATCATCCACTTCATACTATGCCGCACTTATATACGATACCCTTGTTCAAGGGCTATTTTTATTTTCCGCTTTAATAAGGCGTTTTCCTTCTTCAAAACGGAAATCTCATATTGCTGACTCTTGAGCATTTCGGCAATATCGCTCATCGACAGCGCCTCGCTGCCGATAAGGTCTTCGATATAGCCCATTTTTGAACGGAAGTCGGTTTCCGCCTCCAATTCGGCGGACTGAAACGTTTCGTCGGTATATTCGGCGTAATCTGCCGCATTTTGAAAGGTTTCGGTTTCGGACTGCAGAATTTTGTCGGCGATGCGGTAGATTGCCTGAGACACCATCGCCTGCGGTTTATAAATAATGACCGGTAAACGCGATGCAAGCGCCGTATCCTGTATCGTATCCCGATAAATAACACCGAGGTGTTCAAGATTGATGTTGAGGTATTCTTGACATGATCGGCGAATCTTTAAGGCCTTATCGGCATCTTTCGGGTCGTCGAGCATATTCATAATAAGCCGCGGCTTAAACTTTCGCAGATTGGATAAAAACAGTTCGGCATTTTTAGGGTCGACCTTTCCCAGTTCGATGATGATGCGGGGAATGTACATTCGCTGCATGGACAAGGAATCCGACTTGAGTTTTTCCAAATATTTAAAGCCGGGCGTATTCCGTTTAAAGACCCCGTAGAGCATACGGAACACCACGTTTTTTAGAAAAAGATATGCGTTCAGTATCGCGGTAACCGACGGCGCGGTAACGACAATGCCTTGCGGAGAGAGTAAAAAGAAATCCAGAATACCGAGATGCGTTCCTGCACCGAGATCCAATATGAGATAATCGGCATCCGTTCTGAGCATATTTTTGATTAAATTGTTTTTATCGGAGGCTTTTAAGGCTGCAAAGCCGGGAATTTCAGAATCGCCCGGGACAAAACGTACATTCGGGTACCCCGTGTTTACGATAATATCTTCAAATGACGAATTCCCCGATAAAAAAGTACCGATTCCATGCGTGTTCGATTGCTGGCCAAGGACTAAATGAAGATTCGATGCGCCTAAATCCAGATCGGCAATAAGAACGTTTTTTCCTGCCTGTCCGAGTGCAATTGCAAGATTCGCGGAAAGAAGACTTTTCCCGACCCCGCCTTTTCCGCTAGCAATCGGTATTATTTGCATAATACATACTCCCCTTTATAAATGAATAAAACAGCAGCACCGTATCGGCTGCAAGGAAAAACAGAACTTCCTTTGAAAAATCGAGGCTGCTGCTGCTTTGTACCGAGTTAAAGACAGTTTTTATTATAGCAAATCCCCGCTGAAAAATATAGAGGAATTCCGCACAAATGGAAGTCAATTTGAGCAGTGCGGTTGCATAAAGAGCCCAATGGAAGGCTTTTTCATTTAAGGCGAGCATCAGCCACAAAAGTACCGGCATGCAAAGCGCCGCAAGGGCACTGTATTGAAAAAATACCGCTTCTTGCAGAGGTTTTGCGTAAAAAAATGCAATATAAAAAACTTTTATTATTTCGTACACAAAAGCGGCACAATAGGCGGCAACCGTTTTCTTGTTCATCCGATAGAGTGTATGCGCAAGATTACGTTAGGTCAAGGGCTCGTTTCAGGGGGCTTGCACTCTCCTTGTAAAAACTAAGAAACCATGTTAGATTCGAAGCATCTCATAATGACAAAAATAACTTTTTATGGGAGTCCTGTAATGCATGCATCAACTTCATCGGTTCGGAAATCCTTTTCCAAATACGGTTCTATTTTGATTATAACGGTGTTTGCCGTTGTTCCGGCGCTTGCGGTTGGGGTAATCAATTATTTTACCGGCTTACATAAAAATTATGAATCCTATAATCGGCAGATCGGCTTCGCGACCGACAGCATCGATACGGAAATTTCCAATTTTATCGCCGATTTGCAGCAACTTAACGATGTTCTGGTGCAGGTCGGCCTTGTGCAAGATGCAGCGGATCATCTCACCTCGTATATCCGTCCTGCTGCAGCCGGAACAACGATTCCAATGGATCCCGCGTTGTTCGAGCCGGAAGAAAAGAAAGCGTTTGATATGATGAAGTCGTTTGTCAATCGGTTTTCCGCCGTCATCTATATGACCGTTGCCTCCGAAAAAAACGGCGGTATTCTGATGTATCCGCCGAAAGACCGTACGGCAGGATATGATGCACGGACGCGTTCTTGGTATAAAAATTGCAAAGACAGCCCCTCCGATCAGGTATTATCGGATTTGTACATTTCATCTGCGAATGAATTATCGATAGAAATTACAAATAAAATAAAAGAAGAGAACCGGTTCAAGGGTGTTTTTTCTACATCGGTTGATCTTTCATATCTGCAAACACTCGTTAAGAATCGCAAAATCGGTATCGACGGATATATGTTTATAGCCGATAAAACGGGTATTGTGATTGCGCATCCGCAAGATGAACATATAATCGGGCAGTCGTTTGAAACATTAGGACAAGATTTAAGCGACTTGTTAACGGCACCCGATACGCCATTGGAAAAAACGATTAATGGAATGCCGTATATTTTTCAGTCTCATCGTTCAGCAAATCGAAATATCGATTGGATGTATATCGCAGTGATAGAAAAGCGGGAATATGAATCGATTGCTCGAGCAATGTTATGGAATTTGCTGCTTACTATTGGCGGCATTCTCTTATTTGCCCTTGCGGTAGGGTATTTGGTATCAACGTATTTTCTGCATCCGTTAAAGAGAATTATCGGCGTATTATATGATATTGCACAAGGAGAAGGGGACTTAACGGTACGGTTGCCGATTTCCGGAACGGCGGAAATTGCAAAAATCGGGGATTATTTTAATCGGACAATTGAAAAGATCGGGGATGCAATTCAATCTGCAAAGCACAATACCGCAATTATGAAGGATGTCGGTGATGAACTTGCCTCCAATATGACCGAAACCGCTAGCGCCGTAAATGAAATCAGCGCTAATATTGACGGAGTAAAGCGGCAGGCTTTAACACAGGCCGCAAGTATTACCGAAACGGCAGCGACTATCGAAGAAATTGTCCGCACAATTAAGCAGTTAAACAGCAGCATCGAAATTCAAGCAGCGAGTGTTGCCCAATCGTCGTCTTCCGTAGAAGAAATGGTTGCTAATATCGCTTCCATTGGACAGACGCTCGGGAAAACCGATGATGTTATTAAAACACTTACAACCGCGACCGGAGACGGCAAATCAACATTGGTAACCGCTAATACCGTAACACGGAAAATCGCCGAAGAATCGGGCTCACTGATGGAAGCGAGCAGTGTTATTCAGCATATCGCATCGCAGACAAATTTGCTTGCTATGAACGCAGCGATCGAGGCGGCTCATGCAGGGGAAGCCGGCAAAGGTTTTGCCGTTGTTGCAGACGAAATCCGTAAACTTGCAGAAGATTCCGCATCACAGGGGAAGGTTATTACTACCACGCTTAAAACTTTAACGGGCGAAATCGAAATGCTCTCCGCTTCATCCAAAACGGTAGAAGAAAAGTTTAATGCGATATTCAACCTTGCCCTGCAGGTAAAAGAAATGAGTGCAAGCTTGACTCAATCGATGCGGGAACAGGAGAACGGCAGTAAGGAAGTATTAACCGCTATTCAAAGTATCAACACGGTAACGATAGAAGTGCAGGCCGGTTCCGAAGAAATGCTGAAAGGCGGCGAAGGCGTTGCAGATGAGATGCAAAAACTTGATAACCTTACCCGGGTCATCACTGAAAGTATGAATGAGATGGCTTCAGGCGCTATACAAATTAATAACACCGTGCAGGAAGTCAACGAAATTACGCAGAAAAATAAGCGGAGCATGGAGAGTCTTACCGAGGCGATGGATAAATTTAAAGTCTAATAGACAAATTTGGACTAATCCGTTTTGTCCTTTATCCGCATACGAATAAACCGCTCAGCTCATAAAAACAATCGTTTTTTAGTATTGATAGGTATACACGGTTTCTTTTTTTAATATTTTGAAATAAAACCAGATGTCATAATCATGGCCGATAGAACATTTGCTTAACCTGCATTTGCGGCTTGTCCGCAATGTCAGGTTGAAGCGGGTGTTAGTTGCTCCCTTTGTTTACGTTTCTTTTGCAGAATTAAATTGTACTATTTTGTTCCAATCAATTTCACCGGAAGATAAACAATAGTTTTGGATAAATTCTCCAGTGAATTTATTTATCATCTGCGTATATGACTGCATAAACTCATCACCCTTTTCTTTTGCTTTAAATCCTAACGGTTTAATGATATCAATATATAAATTTTCATCTCCTGAAATAAACTCCCAAAATTGTTGACCGCAGTACTTAAAATAATCACCTTTATCATAATTCTTTTCTTTACCGTAACAGCAACCGTTCACTGCTATAATATGTAGTTGAGAATTACTTGTCCGTAATGTCTTTTTAGCCGTTTTAAAGTCAGCAATCATTTTCTTAATTTGAGAGCTGTTACCCCAATTTGGTCCCGATTTTATGCTGACAATATAACGTGTATTGTTACAATCAAATTCAAGATCAATACCTTGTATACCAGATTTATAGCCACCATACACTTTAGAGTTAATAAAGAGTGCAAGACCTTCAAGCCAATCACCAAAGATTGTTTCTTCATTTGATGAAATATGAGCATTTAAAAATCCAGATACGATCTGTTCTGCGGTTAAAATATTTTTTGCTTTAAAAAGATATGGATTTTTTCTTTTTAAGATTGTCGATAGTTTTAGATTATCCAAACTGCTGATTCTCTTTTTATGAAAATTACCAATATGTTTTTCAACATACATTTTTACATCATCTATGTTCAAACTACCCATAGTTAACCTCATTTTCAAACAACATCATTTTTTGCTCGTTAATTTTCTTTTGTACTTTCTTGCAATATTCATCTACAATATCAATTCCTATCGCATGACGATTCATACGGTTTGCAACAAAGACCGTCGTACCAGATCCCATAAAAGGATCTAAAACCGTGTCATATTCTTGAGTAAATAATTTTATAAACCATTCAGGCAAACTTTCAGGAAATGCAGCACTATGGTTTTTGTTACCGCATTCAGTGGCTAAATGAAGAACATTAGTCGGATATGCCATATCTCTTTCAAGCCAATTTGAAATATTTTTTCCGAAACCGCTGCCGACTTTTGAATTGTCCCTGATTCTATCGACTTCCGATAAATTTTTAAGTCTATTTTTTGCCCAATCTCCCATAGGAACCATTACGGCTTCTTGATACATGTTAAATTTTTTTGCTTTATTGAATTGTAATAAACGTTCCCACGCATCTCTAAACCTATTCGGCCATTTTCCGGGATAACAGTTTTTTTTATGCCAAATAAATTCTTCTGTCCATAGCCAACCTTGTCTTTTCATTTCCAGAATTAATTCAAGAACATACGTACTGCGTTCCCCGTTTTGTACTTTTTCTTTTATATTGAGAATGAAAGTACCGTCATTTTTCAAAACTCTAAACAGCTCCGCAGTAATCGGAAGAAACCATGATACATATTTCTCCGGTTTTATACCGCCATAAGTATTTTTCCTCTGATCGGCATAAGGGGGTGATGTAATAATAAGGTCTACGGAAGAGTTTGGTAATTCTTTTAGTTTTTCAAGACAATCTCCTGATAATATATTTGTTGCTATCATAGTATCTTATAAATAAATCCTTTTTATTGATTTTACACAAAAAATAGTAATTAGTACAGTAATCCCCAAAATACATTGCGTAAGCAATGTCAAACTAACATTCGCTTTAGATTGTCTCATAATTCGTATCTCCCAATTATTGTACTGTTTATACGCTTCATCATAGACCATCCACTCGTAAGCGCACTGGGAAGATATTTTGAGATACTCATTCATCTTTTGATTAAACAGTGCGAGCATTTGTGCTTCGGTGATTGTTTTGACATTTCGTGTTGAAAATATTTGTTCATATTTAAACCCGTCCCCTTCAGATGAAAAATCGTCTTCTTCCCACCAGTATTGCTCGGCAAAAAGACTGATATTTATCAAAACAATATACAGCAAGCCATGTACACATTTTTTATAATTATTCACAAAGCCTCCGCTGTTTATCACTTTGTAAAAGTATTTAACCAATATCGAACCGTTTCTGGTACACGATCGCCACGCGTTGGGGACAGAGTGGGGACAATACATCCTTGCCAAGAAAATCCACCGCTGTCAGCAATAGTAACTACTAATATAAGGACTTCCTTTGACTCCCATGCTCCGGCTGTGGCTACGACATATTGTTCATCTGGTACAATATCCCATTTTGATAAAGCCTGCCAACAAAGCCAAGAGTTAACTTTTGACAACTTTTGTATACTCCTACTTTCTTTTATCCTTTTAAGGCCTTGCTCTATCTTTTTTGCCTGGGTATCGCTTATGTATCCTGCACAAGCGATACCATGATAATAATCACTAAAACTTCCAAAATACTCCCATGTAACATCTTGAGCTTGTACTATTGTTGAAATAAACAATATGAATAATCCTATAAATATCCTCTTTTTCATATCAAACTCCTTTTAATGATATAAAACTTATCTTCCATAGCCCCCCCCTCAAAAGTCAAGAGCGTTTTTTCAAAGGTTTAGCTTGACAGATGTTAACCAAAGACTCACTTGACTAAAAAAACACAGAACTTATAATACTTATATGAAGATTGAATGGAAAAGAAAAGCCTTAAAACAAATAACAACACTACCGGATACCGATAGAAAACGGATAACAATTGCCGTAAGAGGTCTTTATAATTTTCCTAATGTTCAAAATGTAAAAGCACTAACGAATCATCAATACGATTATCGTTTAAGAGTTGGACGCTACAGAGTATTATTTAACCATGATGAAGTAATAAAAATCATATCTATTGAGGAGGTAAAGAAAAGAGATGGCAATACCTATTGAAGCTCAATTTATAGCAGGAAAAGACGGAAAACCTGAATATGCGGTTATTCCTTTCCAAGTCTTTCAAACTTTTTTTTCTGAAAAAATACGGCAAAAAGAAGATAATATAACAATACCGCATGAGGTTGTAGAGAAAATTGTGCTGGATGAAACCGGCCCGATACAAGCGTGGCGGGAATATCTGAACCTTACGCAAGCGGAGGTTGCGGAGAAAATGGGCATAACGCAAGCGGCTTATAGTCAAATGGAAACAGCTAAGAAGAACCGCAAAGCAACGTTGCAAAAAATTGCCGAAGCGATGAATATCGATTATTTGCAGCTCAAGATATAGCGTGCGGACGTGTGCATTGATTTTATGCTATACTAAACCTATTCGACAACTGCGTTTTCGAACAGGTTTACTGTACCGAAAGGAGTTTTTTA
>CAJPTT010000017.1 GCA_905373565.1 uncultured Treponema sp.
CACGCCTTTTGCTTGATCTGACTTCAAAAACTAATCCGGCAAAACACAGCGTACTCTATGAAGCTTTCGATATCGTCGGTGAATTCTCGCTGGCTCTATTCGTATCGATGTCCATTATTTCTATGAAACTCTGGCAGCTTGCAGGCTTAGGCACCGCATTGATTGTATTGCTACTGGTGCAAGTTGTGCTGATTGTTGTGTTCTGTTACTTCCTTACGTTTAACCTCTTGGGGAGGTTATGGCAGTTGGTCACATCGGGTTCGGCTTGGGTGCAGTGCCTGTTTCGATGACGACGATGCAGACGGTCTGCCGCAAGTACCGCTATTCCAAGTTGGCATTCTTTGTCGTGCCGGTCATCGGCGGTTTTATCAGTAATATTACCAATGCTATTATTATCACGAAATTCTTGGATTTGGCAAAGCACATGCTTGGTCTTTAATATGTAGGGAATCTCTAAAAACTTCCGTTTTTAGAGGTTTCCCTTAGATTTAATCGGCAAGAGAGCGGGTATATCGTTATGAGTATATTTACAATGGGCGTGGACGTCGGTTCTACAGCTTCCAAATGTGTTATTATCAAGGATGGAAAGGATATCGTTGCAACGGCGGTTGTTCCGGTTGGAACGGGTACCAGCGGGCCCGCGCGGGTTATGAAAGGCGCATTGGATCAAGTCGGTTTTACCTCGATAGAACAGCTTGACGGAGCTATTGCAACCGGTTATGGGCGTAATTCGTTAAAGGAAGTCCCGGCACAGATGTCCGAATTGTCCTGTCATGCAAAAGGCGCTTATTTCTTGTTCCCGCGTGTTCGTACTATTATCGATATTGGCGGGCAGGATTCAAAGGCGTTAAAGCTCAGCGATAACGGTATGCTCGAAAACTTTGTTATGAACGATAAGTGTGCTGCCGGTACCGGACGCTTTCTCGATGTTATCGCAAAGGTTCTGGAAATCAATTTGGAAGACCTGGAAAAGCTTGATGAACAGTCCACCAAAGAACTGACCATCAGCTCCACCTGCACCGTCTTTGCCGAATCGGAGGTTATCTCTCAGCTGGCAAGTGGTGCAAAAATTCCCGATATCGTAAAAGGAATCCATACGGCGATTGCCAGCCGTGTCGGTAGTTTGGCCAAGCGTGTTGGCATTCAGGATGATGTTGTCATGACCGGAGGAGTTGCCCTGAATAAGGGAATGGTCCGGGCATTAGAAAGAAATATAGGATTTAAAATTCACACGAGTGAGTACTGCCAGTTAAATGGTGCAATTGGAGCCGCCCTGTTTGCATATCAAAAGTGTGCGCAGGCAGCAAAATAAGTACGGTCGACGCCGGTAAATGCAAGGTCGGCGCCGGTCTACGCGGCATCTTCCACAATGCCCTTTCCGGTTTTATGGAAGATGACCGAGAGATACGAGGAGGAAACAAATGGCTCAAAAAATGGAAAAGTTACCCAACAAAACGCCACGGCCGATTGAAGGGCATAAGCCCGCAGCAGCTCTGTTACGCGATGTCGTAGATAAGGTCTATGCGAATGCGTGGGAAGCAAAACGGCGCGGTGAATTAGTCGGATGGAGTTCTTCTAAATTTCCAATTGAATTAGCGAAAGCTTTTGATCTTAACGTTGTTTATCCCGAAAACCACGCGGCGTCGACGGCTGCAAAGAAAGACGGCTTACGTCTCTGCCAAGCCGCGGAGGATATGGGCTACGATAATGATATTTGCGGGTATGCTCGCATCAGTCTTGCGTATGCCGCAGGAGAACCGACCGATTCACGCAGAATGCCGCAGCCGGATTTTTTGCTGTGCTGTAATAATATCTGCAATATGATGACAAAGTGGTACGAAAATATTGCGCGTATGCATAATATTCCGCTCATCATGGTCGACATTCCATTCTCCAATACGGTGGATGTTCCCGAAGAAAAAGTGGACTATTTGCTCGGGCAGTTTGATTATGCCATCAAGCAGCTGGAGCAATTGACCGGTAAAAAATTCGATGAAAAGAAATTTGAGGATGCCTGTGCGCGTGCAAACAGAACCGCCGCGGCATGGCTGAAAGCTTGTTCGTTTATGTCATATAAGCCGTCTCCGTTAAGCGGGTTTGACCTGTTTAACCACATGGCAGACATTGTCGCCGCCCGCTGTGAGGAAGACGCCGCTGTCGGTTTTGAACTGTTGGCACAGGAATTTGAACAATCGGTAAAAGAGAATACCTCTACATGGGAATATCCCGAAGAGCACCGTATCTTGTTTGAAGGTATTCCGTGCTGGCCGGCGCTCCGTCCCTTGTTTGACCCCTTAAAAGATAGCGGCGTTAACGTAACCGCTGTCGTATATGCTCCGGCATTCGGCTTCCGATATTCGAATATCCGTGAAATGGCCGCCGCGTACTGCAAGGCACCGTGTTCCGTCTGTATCGAAACCGGTGTTGAATGGCGCGAAACCATGGCAAAAGAAAACGGTATCAGCGGCGCTTTGGTCAACTATAACCGCAGCTGTAAACCGTGGAGCGGCGCAATGCCCGAAATTGAGCGGCGCTGGAAAGAAGACCTCGGTATTCCGGTTGTCCACTTTGACGGTGATCAGGCTGATGAGCGAAACTTCTCTACGGAACAGTATAAAACACGTGTACAGGGCTTGGTAGAAATTATGGACGAGCGCAAGCAGGATAAGAAAGCAAAAGGCGAGGACGTTTATACCAACTTTAAGAACACCAAAGAGACCGATTGGTCGAAGCCGACGCTGGAGTAGGGGAGGACAGTATGGAAACAATCAAAGATTTATTGGAACAATTTAAATATTTGGCAAACAATCCGCGGAAGCAGCTGGATAAATACCTTGCGGCAGGGAAAAAAGCCGTCGGTATTTTCCCGTACTATGCACCCGAAGAAATTGTCTATGCGGCAGGTATCGCACCGTTCGGCGTATGGGGCGGTCAAGGCCCCATCGAGCGGGCAAAGGAATACTTCCCGACATTCTATTACTCGCTGGCATTGCGCTGTTTGGAAATGGCCTTGGACGGCACCCTCGACGGGCTTTCCGCTTCAATGCTGACAACGCTGGATGACACCCTTCGTCCGCTCTCGCAGAACTACAAGGTGAGCGCCGGACGGAAAATTCCGATGATCTTTATCAATCACGGTCAGCATCGCAAAGAGGACTTCGGCAAGAAGTACAACGCACGTATCTTTACCAAGGCGAAGGAAGAGCTGGAAAAAATCTGCGGCGTTAAAGTAACCGATGAGAACTTAAAGAAAGCGTTCAAAGTGTATAACGAAAACAGGGCTGAAAAGCGCCGGTTTATCAAGCTCGCTGCGGCTCATCCGCAGAGTGTAAAGGCTTCCGACCGCTGCTATGTGCTGAAAAGCTCATACTTCATGCTGAAAGACGAACACACCGAACTGCTCAAGAAGTTGAACGCCTTACTCGAAGCCTTGCCGGAAGAAAAATGGGACGGTGTTCGGGTTGTTACCAGCGGTGTTATTACCGATAACCCCGGCTTGCTGGATATCTTAGATTCCTACAAGGTCTGTGTTGTTGCCGATGACGTTGCGCATGAATCCCGTGCGTTGAAGGTTGATATCGATCTTTCCATCGACGATCCGATGCTGGCACTTGCCGATCAATTTGCCCGTATGGATGAGGATCCTCTGCTCTATGATCCTGATTTGACAAAGCGCCCTGCGTATGTGGTGAAGCTGGCAAAGGACAACAAGGCTGACGGATGCCTCCTCTTTATGCTCAACTTTGATGATACGGAAGAGATGGAGTATCCTTCGCTCAAGCAGGCCTTCAGTGAAGCAAAAATCCCGTTGATTAAAGTCGGTTATGATCAGCAGATGTCGGACTTCGGGCAGGTAAAAACACAGCTCGAAACATTCAACGAGATTGTACAGCTCAATCGGATGTAAGGGGGTAGCAGTATGAGTGAAAATGTATGGGAAAATGATGATTTTATTTTTAAAGGCGCCGAATTAAAGGGCATGACACAGAAGGGAAAGGATAAGGTAAAAACACAAGGGCTTACCGATTTGACTATCCCTGCGGTTGCTCCGGACGGAACTCCTATTACGCGGATCGGCGACAATGCATTTTACCGCAGGGGCTTAACCTCCGTTGTTATCCCCGACACGGTAGAGAGCATCGGCTATGATGCATTCGGTGTGTGTAAATTGACTTCGGTTAAACTGCCGAGCGCGTTGAAGGATATCGAAGGCTTTGCTTTTTACCGGAACGGTCTTAAAGAAGTTACCTTCGGCGGTAAGGAAACAAAGATTGAGCCGAGTGCATTTGCATTGAATGCGTTGACGGAACTCAACTTGCCTGCAACCCTCGAGCTGATTGATACTTCATCCTTCTACAAGAATGAGCTGACGGCAGTCAAGATTCCTGCATCGGTGAAGAAAATCAATATGTACGCTTTTTTGAAGAACAACATCAAAGAAGTGGAAATCCCCAAATCGGTGGAATTTTTACATGCACATGCATTTGAATCAAATACGGAAGTAAAAAAATAAAATCCTTTCTATAAAAAGATGAAATAGGAGAGGCAACACACCCTCAGTATATGGTGTTTTTGTGCACGTACTGAGGGTTTAATACCCGCCGTTCCTCTACCGCCGGACGGCGGTGGTCCTATGCAGCAGCGCCGATTATGGGCGGCGGGCTAAGCGAAAACCGCGCAGATAACCTTTAGTGCCGGGAGCGCTGTCATGCCGGTGAGCACACTCACATTCCTCACTTGCCTTCATAATATGTCCTCCGCGAACCGTACGGGTCTGGGAGTATAAATCTCCAATCGGATCCTGCTCTCCGCTTTCGGGGAGTTTTTCATTATAGCCGTCCCACACCCATTCTTCTACATTGCCGGACATATCATATAAACCGTAACCGTTCGGCTCTTTTTTTCTTACCTCATGGGTAATGTTTTTTGAATTCTTCGTGTACCATGCATAGTTTTTCAAATCCGAAGGTTTATCCGTTCCTGCCCATTTCGTTTTTGCGCCGCCTTTAGCAGCCCACTCCCATTCGGCCTCCGTAGGCAGGCGAAATCCTTTTTTATCTATATTTTGAAATACCCGTGTATTGCTTTTTGCATCTGTTTTTGTATATATCTTTTTAAAGGCAGAATCGCTATAATATACGCAGTTTGCTTCCTCTAATCCATCTATTTTCTTGGTAAGCTCATTGCAAAAGGCGATACATTCATACCATGTTACCTTTTCCACAGGACGTTTTCCCTGTGTTTCGCCCTCAAAAGGTTTATCACTAAAATAACTAGGATTAGAATTCATAACTTTTTTCCATAATTCCTGTGTTACTTCGGTTTCTCCAATTCGATAAGCGCTTAAACTAACCGTATGTTTTTTATTATTGCTTTGATTGTCATCCCCCAGCATACCGTCCCTTACGGAATGTATTGCTTTCATTACAAAACTGCTGCCGTCTATGCTATAAGTTTTATCGGTAAGTTTTGACTCTTGTGTTGTGCTTGTTGTATGTGGACATCCTGTGAATACCGCCAACGCCAATAACATCGGAATTAGTAAGGGCTTTTTCATCGAAATTTCTCCTGCAACATAGATTAGGGCACCTCTAAAAACTCAGGTATAGTTTTTAGAGGTGCCCATTACAAAAACATACTGTGTATAGTGTACATGTTTTTGCACAAAATACAAGGCGGCTGTTAGATTGACCAGGGATTCTGCATTATAAATAATAAACCTGTTCGGAAACTTCCGCTTCTGAACAGGTTACCTGTGTCAAAAAAATAGTAGCTCACATGGTACGTGATGAACCTCTTCTTTTTCGGTTAGATTTAACGTGAGGCAATGCGAGACCTTGTATTTCTTGATTTTTCACCCTATAATTACAGATATGTTGAACTGTAGAACCGGACTACCGCAGTACCAACCGCCTCTCACCAAGCCTATAGGAGTTTATATATGAATATTTCACCCGAACTTTTAAAAAAGTTTGAAAGCGACTACCGTGCAGACCCGTCGAATGCGGTTATTGCAGGGGCTGTCGCCAAGAGCGGCATCCAAGACGCATCGTTTAACTATGATGTCCGCCGCCGCCACAATTTTTGCTTTTCCCACGAAACGGAGCGCGGAGAAATTACCAATCAAAAGAAGAGCGGACGCTGTTGGATGTTTGCTTCGCTGAATGCCGCCCGTGTAGAAATAATGAAAAAGCTCAACCTTGAAACCTTTGAGCTTTCCCAGAACTACACGCTGTTTTGGGATAAACTTGAAAAATCCAATTACTTTTTTGAAAGCATTTTGGAAACCCTTGACGAACCGCTCGAAGGGCGGCTGCTGGCGCATTTGCTGGCCAATCCTATTCAGGACGGCGGACAGTGGGATATGTTCTCCGGTATTCTGCAAAAATACGGCGCCGTGCCTAAGGATGTGATGCCCGAAACCTTCCATTCCTCCGATACGCGATTCTTTGTTGCCGAATTAACCCATCGCCTCCGCAAATATGCGCAGCTGTTGCGGGACGGGCACAAGGCGGGAAAGGCTATCAAAGAGCTCCGTGCAGACAAAGAAACCTATCTTTCGCATGTATATAGCTTTTTGGTTAAGGCGCTCGGCGAGCCGCCGCGTATGTTCGACTTTGAATGCCGCGATAAGGATAAGAAGTTTCATAAGGCAGAGCAAATTACGCCGCAGCAGTTCTTTAAAGAGTATGTCGGCTGGGATTTAAACAATAAAATCAGCTTAATCAATGCGCCGACGGCGGATAAGCCTTACGGCAGAGCCTACACGGTAAAATTTCTCGGTACCGTGAAAGAAGCGGAACCCATTCATTACATCAACGTACCGATCGAAGCGCTCAAAACAGCGGCTATTGAATCGATTAAAGCCGGTAAACCCGTCTGGTTCGGCTGCGATATGGGGCCGTATATCTGCCGCCCCGAAGGCATTATGGATACCGAAGTCTATCTCTACGATAAAACGCTCGGCGAACTGCCTGAGTTCACCAAAGCGGAACGGCTCGATTACGGCGACAGCCTTCTTACCCACGCAATGGTGCTGACCGGCGTCGATCTGGATAAATCAGGGAAGCCGATTAAATGGCAGGTGGAAAATTCGTGGGGTGATGAATCAGGCAAAAAGGGAATGTTCTCGATGTCCGATGCGTGGTTCGATGAGTATACCTATCAGATTATGGTAGAAAAGACCTTTGTCGATCAAAAATGGCTCGATGCCTTAAAGCAGCCGCTCGTACAGCTTGAGCCGTGGGATCCGATGGGAGCGCTGGCACGGATATAGGAAAACGGGTTATCAACTCGGATTTGATGACGATTTCTATTCTGAAGGAAGCGGAATCTAAATCTAAGGAAACTGTCCAAAAACTTCAGTTTGTGGACAGCCCCAAAAGCTTATAGCCAAAAACTTTCCCCATATTTTTCTTATAATCAATAAGATGCGAGATGTAGAAAATTTGATGAATTTATCATATAATAGAGCATCTCTAAGAACTCGGGTAGATTTTTAGAGAATTGTATAGGAGACCATATATGCCTTATACAGTTTTAGAAAAAGAACTTGCAACGCTCCCTCATGCTGCAATAAGTGAGGTTGTTGATTTTATCCGCCTGATAAAATTGAAATTTCCTGAAGAAGATACTATTTCTGAAAAGAAATCTCTTTTTGGCGTTTGGAAAAATGAACCTTTTTATATGTCTCCGGATTTTGATGACCCTCTCGAAGATTTTGCGGAGTATATGTAATGAAGTATTTGCTCGTTTTCCCTTCAATATTCGCCTCAGAAGAACAGTACGACTAATATCAATACATCTTGATTTTTGTCTTATAGGTACGATATATTGTACTCATAAGGAGGTAGATATGGATGCAATTACATATTCGGATTTACGCCGCAATCTAAAAACATACATGGACAAAGTTTACAATGACTATGAGCCTTTGATAATATCAAGGAAAAATTCGGAAAATGTGGTTCTTTTATCGATACATGAGTATAATAGCCTTATTGAAACCGATTATTTGCTTAGGAATGAGGCGAATGCAACTCATTTAAAAAAATCAATTGAACAGCATAAAGCCGGAAAAATACAAAAACACGAGTTATTGTAAGTGTGCGAAATTTTAGATAAAATTTCGCATATTTTTTTAATAGGCTGTCTAATGCATCAGGCAGAGTAGATAAAAATCGCAAAATAATTGAGGCTGTGAGACCATTTGAACCGCGAAGAGGTTCAACTCTGGTTGAACAGCCTCAATTATTTTGCGGGACTGCTAAAAAACGGCCTGATGCGTTAGACAGGCGGAGAGATGCTGTAACAGCTTTTCTCTGCCTGTTTTTTTTGTAGCAGAGGTTACGATTATTTCATCCGTGCTGCATTCAAAAAAGGACGCAAGGGCAAGAAGCTGTTTCGCCTGTTCATTTTTACTGAGCTTATCGGCTTTGGTTGCCGTCAAGACAGCGGGTATGTTGTGTTCCCGGAAAAACTGTAAGGTTTGCAGTTCTATTTCAGCAGGATCCCGCCGGATATCCATCAATAAAAATACCGTTTTAAGTGTGGAGCGGGTTGTGCAGTAATCATACAGCATAGCGTCAATCCGCTTCCGTTCCGCTTGGGATACTTGCGCAAAGCCGTAGCCGGGTAAGTCGGCAACACAAAACGATTCCGCATTCGGCGGCTTGCCTGCCGGGGCATTCACCGCAAAAAAATTGATCTCGCGTGTCATGCCCGGCTTCGAGCCTGTTTTTACGAGGTTCTTTCTATTAAGGAGCATGTTTATCAGCGAGGACTTTCCCGCATTGGATCGTCCGAAAAAAGCAAATTCGGGAACGCCTATCTGCGGGAATTGCTTGCTGTTAATTGCCCCTTTGATGAACTCGGCGGATACGATCTTGAGCATACCGGTTGTGATAATTCCCTCAGCCTATAGCCCGAAGAGGCGGGCGTAGGCGGCGAGTTCGGGTGGCATATCGTGCGATAAGACTTTTTTAGCAAGCACCTTACCGAGCTGGACACCTTCCTGATCAAAGCTGTTGACATTCCAGATAAAGCCTTGGAACATAACCTTGTTTTCGTAGTGTGCAAGCAGCGCACCGAGCGCTTCCGGCGTAAGGGCCTTTCCGTAGATAAGGCTTGAAGGCCGCCCTCCGGCAAAGCTCTTATTCGCATTTTCATCCTGTTTACCGAGTGCAAAGGCCGCTATCTGCGCAACAACATTGGCAAGCAGCTTTTGCTGACTGGTAGAGCCTTCCACGGTAATGTCTTTGCCGTATTGACTTTCTTCAAAACCGATAAACTGGAGCGGCACAATATCGGTGCCTTGGTGCAGCAGCTGATAGAACGAGTGCTGCCCGTTGGTTCCCGGTTCCCCAAAGATAACCGGCCCCGTTTTATAGTGAACCGGTTCGCCGAAGCGGTTCACCGACTTTCCGTTTGATTCCATATCCAGCTGCTGCAGATGAGCCGGAAAGCGGGAAAGCGCTTGGCTGTAGGGCAGGATGGCGGTGCTGCCGTAGCCGAGGATATTCCGTTCATAGACACCGATCAGCGCATCCATGAGGGCGGCATTTTCGGTATGGCTCGGCTCGAGGGCTTGCTTATCCGCAGCGGCGGCTCCGGCGAGAAGGGCGTCAAAGGTATCCGCCCCGAATGCGAGCGAAAGCACCGCGCCTCCGCATACAGAAGTAGAAGAGTACCGTCCGCCGATAAAATCATCCATATAGAAGGAAGCAAGGTAGGAAGGATTGTTGGCAAGCGGACTGCTTTCGCTCGTTACGGCAACCATTTGCTTCGCTGGATTAAGCCCCGCCTTCTGCAAAAATTGCCCGACAAAACGCTCATTGGTGAGCGTTTCGAGTGTGGTGCCGCTCTTTGAAACCAAGATAAACAGCGTCGTCGATAAGTCAAGGGCAGAAAGTACCGCCGCCGCATCGTCAGGGTCTACATTCGATATAAAGTGAGCGCGGAGTTTGAGCTTGTTATGCCGCTCCCCCCATGCTTTTAGCGCAAGGTACAACGCGCGCGGGCCGAGATCCGAACCGCCGATACCGATCTGCACAACATCGGTGAAGGACTTGCCGTCCGGAGCGGTGATGGAACCGTTCCGGACGGCCTCTGAAAACTCACGCACCTTTTCCTGCTGCTCAAGATAAAAGGTTCGCATATTTTTACCATTGTAGATAACATCGTTGCCAAGCTGTCCGCGCGTAAGATGATGCAGTACCTTACGTTTTTCACCGGTATTGATTTCATCACCTCCAAGGAGTAGTTGATATTTCGGTATCAGTTGCTGTTCATTTGCGAGTTCTTGCAGTAAGGACAGTACCGTCTCGTCCACTTGTTTTGCAGCATAATTGTAGTGCATACCGGCAGCCATCGGTATGGAGTATTGCTCGATTCGATATGCTCCTGCTTCTCCTTTCAGGCGCTGCGTTATATCCGGTGTTTTTGTCTTCTGCAAATTTTGAAATAGGGAACATTCATCTAAGTTTTTCCACATAATCGTCTCCTAAGATTTATTCTCCGACTGAGTTGAGCTGTCATGAGCAAGGTGTTTTTCTTTTTCAAAATGAATAAGCATAAAGAATAATATCCCTACCAGTAAAAGTCCGATAAGCGTTGCAAATGCCATAAATCCTTGTGAAATGACGGCCAGTGTTACGAACAAGTCGATAATGATCTGTAAAGTCATCACAGTGACCAATGCCCCTCGCGGCGAGTAGCCGATGAGCATCAGCTTATGGTGAAGATGCATTTTATCCCCTTCTCGTATCGGTTTTTTATCACGTATTCGCCGCCAGATCGCTGCAATCATATCGAAAAGCGGCAGCATCAAAAAAATAGCAGCGAAGGGAGCGGTCGCCGTTTCATATCCGTCGTTTCTCGGTACCAACGGGAGCACCGCAAGTACAAAGCCCAGGAATTGAGACCCTGCATCGCCCATAAATATCTTTGCATGAGGACGGGAAAGATTAAAAAATAAAAAACCTACAAGTGTAGCAATCAATATGATACAGGTATAGATCATAGGAAAATGAGGCGCCGAATCTTTAAAAAATAAAATGATATAGCTGATCAGTAGTGAAACGCTTAAGCAGCCTACCTGCCCGTCGATACCGTCCATTAAGTTTACGGCATTGGTAACCCCTGCAATCCAGAGTACCGTTATCGGATAAGCGAAAATTCCCAAGGGAATGAAAAGACCGATTGGGGCAAAGCTGATGCGGGTAAAGCGGAAGCCGGTATAGGCGACGATACTTGCAGCAATTAATTGAATAATCAGTTTATGAATAGCCCGCCAGTTTTTTAAATCATCCCAAAGCCCCATGAAGAAAATCAAGAAGCCTCCGATGATAATAGCGGAAAACTGTTTGGTTATAACGATAGTGCCCGGAAATTTGAGATAGACGATAAAGACGCACAATACAAAGGCGGAAAAGAAGCCGATGCCCCCTAAACGGGGAATTTTTCCCGAGTGGATTTTTCTGCCGCCGACGTCATCGTATAAATTGTATCGTTTTGCAAAAAGAATCATAAGGTATACGAAAAAGGCCGATACGATGCAGGGAAGCAGTATCGTAAATATGATAAGCTGCATATTTGTCAGTTGCATTAAAACCTCAATGGAAATATCACTATTAACTGTTTTTACCTTTGTTCAGCGAAGACGAAGCGAGCAGAATACGCAAAACTCCGTAACCGATATGATAGCTGATTAAGCCGCAAGATACAAGATGCTCTGTTCTGAACTTGACATATCTTGTATCTATGTTATGATTGTCTCATAAATAGTTTGATTCTAACAAAATTTTTTTGCATAAGAATCGAGGATACATCAAAAGGTAATTTGTGCGGAAGGTTTTATACACCACGGCTCTGTGTCGGTGTTGCTGATTTCTTTTTCGCCGCCCTCGATTGAAAGGAGTTATGTATGGAAAAGATTCTTTGGTCGGAAAATAAACTTCCGAAAACGGACAACAAACAGCTCAAGGTGATGGCTTTGGACGAAATCAACAAAGCGCATACATTTCATCAAAGCTTTCCGCAGTATGCGCCGACACCGCTCGTTCCGTTAAAAAATATGGCGAATTTACTTGGCGTCGGGTCGGTCTTTATTAAAGACGAATCGTGGCGTTTCGGTTTAAATGCCTTTAAGGTACTCGGCGGTTCCTTTGCGATGGCGAAATACATTGCAAAGCAGCTTGAAAAAGACGTTTCGGAACTCCCTTACGATGTGTTAACCGGCGAAAAGCTGCGGAAAGAATTCGGGCAGGCTACCTTCTTTACGGCAACCGATGGAAATCACGGGCGCGGAGTAGCGTGGGCAGCAAATAAGCTCGGTCAAAAATCGGTTGTACTGATGCCGAAGGGCTCTACTAAAACCCGCTTCGATAACATCGCGAAAGAGGGGGCGCAGGTTACCATCGAAAATGTCAATTACGACGAATGCGTGCGCATGGCCGCCGCGCTTGCCGCAAAAACGGAACACGGCGTTATGGTACAGGACACCGCGTGGGACGGGTACGAAGAAATTCCTGCGTGGATTATGCAGGGTTACGGTACGATGGCGCTTGAAGCTGCCGAACAGCTCAAGGCGGCGGGCGTAGACCGACCAACCCACATCTTTGTGCAAGCGGGCGTCGGTTCGCTCGCAGGTGCAATGCAGGGCTATTTTAAAAACCTGTTCCCCGACAATTGTCCTATTACCGTCGTAGTGGAAGCCCGCGCTGCTGATTGCTTGTACCGGTCGGCTGCTGCTGCAGACGGAAAACCTCATTTTGTTACGGGAGACTTGCAAACCATTATGGCGGGACTCGCATGCGGCGAACCGAACACCATTTCTTGGGATATCCTCAAGAATAATACCAGCTGCTTTGTTTCCGCGCCTGATTGGGTTTCCGCCCGCGGTATGCGTATGCTTGCCGCCCCCATCAAAGGAGACACTCCGGTTACCTCAGGTGAATCCGGCGCGGTGCCCTTCGGCCTGTTATCCGCAATTATGCAGCATGATGATATGAAGGATTTACGTGCGGCATTAAAGCTCGACAAGAACTCAAAGATACTGTGCTTTTCTACAGAAGGAGATACCGATCCCGATATGTACAAAAAAATAGTGTGGGAAGGCTCCTACCCGTCGATGTAAACAAAACTTTCTTGACCTCAATTATTTTTTGTATTATATTATGCTAAGCGGTGAGTCCTACCGTTAAGTGGAATCTATAAAAGCAGTGTACCCTACTGTGAGTGGGAACTTTAAAAGCGGTGAGTCCTACCGTTAAGTGGAAGTTATAAAGCCGTTCAGTTAGCTGATACGGCTTTTTTTATAGGTAAATATGGAACAAGAAAGGCTGAATTTATATTTTATGTTCAGATGCGTTTGCTCTGTGCTCTAAAGCTCCTCGAGGCAATGCCGAAACTATAAATAGATGCCGTCTCTGCAAGCAAATAATCATTTTTATCGGCGTATGGCATTTTTCATTATGTGGAGGGTAATGTATGAAATTGTATTCAATCAAGAGTAATCCGGGGGACATTTCTTATTTTTCAATCCTGAACGAAACGGACAAGGGTTATTTTATCCGTATCTGCCATGATAAAGAAGGATATGAGAAAATCAGCGAGGAGTTTCTTGACAACGATATGTTTGCGTTGTGTTTGCGCACCGGATATATCAGCGAAGTTCCTGCAGAAGCTCACGGAGTCGCTTAATCGATTAAAAAAACTATAACTCGGGGATGTCTTAAAAGTTGGTTACTTTTTCGCCATCCCCGCGAGTTTAAAATTAAGTCTTTATACAGTAATGACTTAATTTTAAACATTAGCCACAATTATTCTACGTCTTTTATTTACCTGATGCGTTTACCCCAACGGTCTTTTTTCGGTAACCATGGTTCTTTTTTATTAAAAATGCTGTCTTTTCTATTGCTATTTTCCTAATAAATAAGGTACACTTAATGCATGATAGAACGGTCTTCTCGGTATCATCATATTTGCGGCTCTATAAAAAAAGGCACAACAAAAATGT